>JAIPGE010000042.1 GCA_021736285.1 Candidatus Izemoplasma sp. | reverse complement strand
TTGCGGTACTTGTTACCCACAGAAAACCTGAACTAGGCATGTTTACAACATTATTATATGCAGGAGCAGAAGGTACATTTATTGGATTTGTTAGTGCGATGTTTGCATATATCTATGGTGGTGAAATTATTCAAATGGCCTTAATGGGAACCTTTGGTGTCCTTGGGGGTATGTTGTTTTTATATTCAACAGGCATTATCCGCGTGGGGAATTTCTTTAAGAAATTTATGATCAGTGCATTGATTGGATTAATTTTTGCATCACTGTTATTATTTATCTTATCATTTTCAGGTATTGCAGCAGCAACATTCGAAACACTTTATGTAGGGATTGTTGTATTAAGTGTTATTATTTCGAGCTTGTTTTTATTGTATGATTTTAATATGATTACTGAATTTGTCGATGCTGGCGCCCCAAAAGCAATGGAATGGTCTTTAGCACTTGGACTTGTTGTTACAATTGTTTGGCTTTATTTAGAGTTGCTTAGATTATTTGCAATCATTGCTGGGAAAAGAGATTAAAAATACCGTTAAGTGCGTTGCGCTTAACGGTTTTCAATGTGAATAACAGTTGCAATATTTTTTCAGCGTGTTATAATTTAAATTGTAAATCGAAGACATAGACTTAGTAGCAACATCAAAGGATATATGAGAGAGAGGTCGACTTGGTGCGAAGACCTTTATGTTCTTGTTGTGAATTCATCTATTGAGTGACGCCAATCACGTTCGTTTAATCCACGTTAACAGATTGTAAGAGCCTAACGGAACTAAGGTGGTACCGCGGAATTTATTTCGTCCTTTTTGGGGCGATTTTTTTAATATATAGATAAGGAGTGACACAAATGGCAATCAAAGAACAATTATTACAAATTAAGGAAGAAGCCAAAGTGGCAATCGAAAACACATCATCGATGCATGAATTGAATGATGTAAAAGCCACATTTCTTGGTAAAAAAAGTGCCTTCAATGACATTATGAAATCGATGAAGGACTTGTCAAAGGAAGAACGTCCAATCGTTGGTAAAGAAACCAATTTGGCAAAACGTGATATTCAGTTATGGATTGATGAGAAACGACAAACGCTTCATGATTTAGAAGTAAAAAAACAAATTGAAGAAGAGACAGTCGACGTAACAATGCCTGGGAAAGTATTCCATGTAGGAACAACACATCTTTTAACACAAATTACCGATGAAATAGAAGATGTCTTTATCGGAATGGGTTATGAAGTTATGGAAGGTCCTGAAATCGAAATCGATGAATATAATTTTGAGAAATTAAACTTACCTAAAAATCATCCTGCACGCGATATGCAAGACACGTTTTATATTGATGATACCTTGTTGTTAAGAACACACACATCCCCTGTACAAGTTAGAACAATGCTTGATAAAGGTGGTAAGGAGCCAGTTAAAATTATTTGTCCTGGTAAAGTTTACCGCCGAGATGAAGATGATGCAACACACAGTCATCAATTTATGCAAATTGAAGGCCTTGTCGTAGATAAAGATACCACAATGGCTGATTTAAAAGGAACACTTTTGATGATTGCCCGAGAAATGTTCGGACAAGACCGTGACATTCGCCTTAGACCATCATATTTTCCATTTACAGAACCAAGTGTTGAAGTTGATGTCAGTTGTCATAATTGTAATGGCAAAGGATGTCATATCTGTAAGCACACAGGGTGGATTGAAGTATTAGGCGCAGGTATGGTTCATAACAATGTGTTAGAAGCCAGCGGTTATGACAGTTCAATTTATCAAGGCTTTGCGTTTGGTGTGGGGGTCGAACGAATCGCAATGTTAAAGTATAAAATTAACGATATTCGTCAATTTTATACCAATGATATTCGCTTCAATCGACAATTTAAATAATGCAAAAGGATCTTGTCGTCATCTTGAACGGGGCCGGTACCACAGGTGGCGAATTACGTGGCCTCTATAATTATTTAAAAAAGAATAAAAACTATTTTGTTTATTATCCGGGGATTATGCCTGGTGCCTTTGTTGGTAGTCATTTTCCCAAAGCCAAAACGAGAGATTTTATCAAGTTTATTGACAGTACGCAAGAAATCGTTAACCAAAAAGGATTTCGCAAGGTGTATCTAATTGGTTACTCACTTGGTGCCAGTACAGCGGCCATTTTAGCAGCTCGTAATCACCGGATTGATAAAGTCGTTTTAATTGCGCCGATTGTAAAAAATCCAAATTATCGTAAGTTTTTGAAAGGACTAAGTTCTAGCTTAGCTCATTCAAAAAAACTAACGCGAGTCCAAGAAATCTTTTATAAAGAATTTATTCGACGCTTTATGCTTATACCAAAGATTCATGTATGGCATTTACAACTCTATTTACATTACACAAAACGTTATCTTAAAATGATTAACGCGCCAACTTTAGTTGTCGAAACAACCAAAGACGAGTTGGTAAAGAAAAAATCAATCGATCAAATAGAAAAGGGAATGGGCGACATTCCATTCCGGCGATATAAAGTTGATTCAAGTCATTTCCTATTCTTTGATAGAAATGTTAGAAATGATGTTATTCATACGATTGATGCATATTTGAAGGAGGAAACAACGTGAACATATCATTAAATTGGCTCAAAGATTTTGTTGATATTGATGTTGATCGAGATACTTTAGCAAATCTTTTTAACATCCATAGTGCTGAAGTTGAGTCTGTTCGAAAACTAGTAGATACCTCGATGTTAACTGTCGGTAAAGTCATTAAAAAAGAAGCGCATGAAAATGCCGATAAACTCTCAGTATGTCAAGTTCAATTAAAAAATGAAACAGCACAGATTATCTGTGGTGCACCAAACGTACAAGAAGGACAAATGGTCATTGTCGCATTACCAGGAGCTGTCTTACCAAGGACCTTAAAAATTAAAACATCAACAATTCGTGGTGTGACAAGTAACGGTATGATTTGTAGTTTGCCAGAACTTGGCATTGATAAAAAATACGCGGATGCCTCAGGAATCCATGTCATCAAAGAAGACTGTAACATCGGAGATAATCCACTAGAAGTCATGGCGTTAGATGATGATGTAATTGAAATCGATATTTTACCAAATCGACCTGATTTATTAAGTATGATGGGTGTTGCTTATGATGTTAGTGCTATTTTAAACACACCAATCAATTTAAAAGATATCACTGTCAAAGAAGTTGACAAAACAAATAACGTCACCATCAAATTATCAACCGAATACTGTATGAGTTATTATGCAAGAGTTTTAGAAAATGCACAAATTAAACCATCACCACGATGGATGCAGTCGCGATTAATTGCGGCAGATATTCGACCAATTAATAACGTGGTTGATATCACCAATTATGTGATGTTAGAAACAGGACAACCGTTACATGCTTTTGATTATGATTTGTTAGAAAGTGATGTCATTGAAGTTAGATTGGCTAAAAAAAATGAAAAACTAAGAACACTTGATAATGCAACACGCACATTAAACAAAGAAGATATAGTGATTACCAATGGAACGAAAGCTGTTGCGCTCGGTGGCGTGATGGGTGGCTATGATACCGAAATTTCATCGAGTACGAAACGGATTTTATTGGAAAGTGCTGTCTTTGATCCGCAACATGTTCGAAAGACATCATCACGCCTCAATTTACGTAGTGAAGCATCAATGCGTTTTGAACGTAAAGTTGATCCGAAACGGACACGTTATGCATTAGAACTTGCCAGTTATTATTTCAATAAATATGCCAACGCAGACGTTTTAAAAGACATTCAAAAAGTGGATCATACCACACATGATGACAAAATAATCAATGTCAGTACCACCTTAATTAATGACAACTTAGGAACTGAGTTATCACAATCAGAAATCACCAATATCTTACACCGCCTTCACTTTGAAACGAAACAGGATAAAGATAGTATTACCGTCTACGTGCCATCACGTCGTCAAGACATTGAAGGCTATCAAGACATTATTGAAGAAGTCGTTCGGATATTGGGATACGATCGATTACCAGTCACTTTACCCAGCACTGTTAATCATGGGAGACTAACAGATTACCAAGTGTTTAAGCGGAAGTTAAAAGAAACGTTAACTGGCCTTGGTCTGAGTGAAACTATTACCTATTCCTTAATGCAAGAGGACCGGGTTCATGAATTTGTGATAGGGGACAAACGACCAGTTCATCTCCAATTGCCAATGAGCAAGGACAAATCAGTTTTGCAATTATCACAATTATCAAATATGTTAGATGTCGTCGGGTATAATAACGCACGCAAACAAGAAAACATCCATATCTTTGAACTAGGTAAGTCCTATACAAAAAATGGCGAAACAGAACTTATAAGTGGTGTTTTAAAAGGAGAATTGTCACATATCAGTTGGCAAAATACAGTCGAAACAGTAGACTTCTTTACCGCAAAAGGACTATTAGAAAGTTTGTTTGAAGCACTTAATCTATCCCATTTAACATTTGTTCCAACGGATGCGTATGATACGTGTCATCCTGGACAAACAGCGTTAATTCGCGATATTAAAGGAACGGTTGGTTTTTTAGGTAAACTGCATCCTGAATATGCAAAAACACATGACTTAGACGCAATATATGTCTTTGAATGTGACGTTCGTAAATTGTATGATTATCGTCGGGTATTACGTAGCGCCAACCCAATCAATAAATATCCTGAAGTATCGAGAGATTTATCAATTGTTGTTGCTAAGGATGTCACTGCGAGCACCTTAAAAAGTCAAATTGTAAAAGATGGCAAACGGATGTTAAAAGATGTTGTCATTACTGACTTATATCAAGGAGAACCACTTGATGACAATCAAAAATCAATTACTGTCCGATTGAATTTCACAGACGAAACAAAAACATTAAAGACAGAAGATGTAGATGCAAGAATGGATAAAATTGTAAATGGATTAAGACAATCAAATAAAGCGATTATTCGCGATTATTAAAAAAAATAACTCCAAGGTTAAAAACTTGGAGTTATATGTTTTTTAGAAGCGCTTTTGTGATTTTAGGAATGGCTGTGTTCTCAATTCCAGAATAAGGAAATATAATACTGTTGGTACCAATGATTTTTTGGTATTTATAAGATAAGTTATGACAGTTTTTAATAAACGTTTGGCAATCTTTCTTTTGTTTAAAGTCAAAAACCAAATGTAAGTTTGCGTCCGTTGATCGAATCGTGAATTGGTCTGACTGGTAATGCGCTATTTCATGTAATAGGATTTCATTTTTATCTTTATATAATTTAGATAATTTTTTTAAGTGACGATAATAAAGCCCACTTTCCATAAAATAAGCAATACTGAGTTGTTCTAATTTACTAACGCCTTGTGCAAAATTAAAATATTTTTTTTGATATAACGCATATAGTTTTGGTGGTAGAACCATATAGCTCATTCTAAGTGATGGCAATAGTGTTTTTGAAAAGGAACCAATATAAATGACATGACTCTCATCAAAACTCTGAATGGCGGGAATGACTTGACTATTGTAGCGCATTAGATAGTTATAATCATCTTCAATAATATAAGCATCATAGTCATGCGCCCATGTAATTAATTTATTCCGGTCACTCACTTTTAAGATTTCACCACTCGGATACATATTTGAAGGTGAGATATATAAAAAGTCTGATGGTGTATTGAGTAAATCTAAAAAAGATGCCTTTTCAATCAACGTATACTGGTATTGTCTGAAAATATTAATTGCCTTGGTAAACTCAGGTGTTAGATACATCACGTTATTATTTTGTGTAATGCCAAGTAAAATGTGTAATAATGACTGAATTCCTGCGCCTACAACAATTTGGTTGACATCACATAACACATTCCGTTCTTCTCTTAAAAATCTTTGAATTTGTTCGCGTAAACGTGGTTCACCACTGGGATGACACGGGGACAATAATGTCTCTGTGTCATAGTTTAAGACATGATTAACAGTCTTTTTATACGCTTTAGTTTCAAACATACATGGTGTAATTCTATCATTCGGGTGTGGGTGATACGCAATTGGAGTGAGTGTAACTGATTGAAATTGCTTTTTAATTTTAGTGATATCCGTCACATAATACCCACTGCGTGGACGTGAAGCAATGTACCCTTCAACAGCAAGTTGATTATAGGCTTTCTCAACTGTTGTGGTTGAGATGTTGTGTTTTTTGGCATAATTTCGGATTGATTCAAGTTTTGTGTGGGCTTTGTAGTAGTCGTTTAAGATGTTTTCTTTAATTGCGTCATAGACTTGTTCATAGAGTCGTTTTTCTGACATCTGACCATCTCCAATTTAAGAATAGTGGTTTATATAACACAGTCAATATTATAGCGTATCTTATCCGAAATAACAATCTATTAAACCATTATGTATTGCATTATAAATGAAGTATGCTACAATATATTACGCACATGGCAGTTATATACTGTCGTGATAAATGGCGAACATTATGATATACAAAAGGAGTATTTTATGAATAATTTATTTAATTATACATTAAACAATCTTGAAACACATCTTGTCGAAAATGGATTTAAGACATTTAATGCAAGACAAGTGTTTGATTGGATTTATAAAAAAGGTGGAACAAATTTTGATCAGATGAGCAATCTAAGTAAACCATTACGGGCCTATTTAAACAAATCATTTTTGATTGAACCACTAACGGTTGTCTCACATCAAATCAGTTCTGATGTCACTGAAAAATTTTTGTTTCGACTGTCAGATGGCCAAGTTATTGAAACTGTTTTAATGAAGCACAATTATGGAAACAGTATTTGTGTGACGTCGCAAATTGGTTGTAATATGGGATGTAGTTTTTGTGCATCAGGGTTATATAAAAAAACACGGGATCTTACCCGTGGAGAAATGGTCCAACAGATCGTAACGGTTAAACGGTTGATTAAGAAACGGATTAGTCATGTCGTTGTGATGGGTATTGGTGAACCATTTGAAAATTATGATCACACAATGGCGTTTATTGATATTATCAATAGTCCTTATGGACTTGAAATTGGGGCCCGTCATATTACAGTATCAACAAGTGGTATTGTCCCTCGTATTTATGATTTTGCAAAAGATCCAAAACAAGTTAACTTAGCAATCAGTTTACACGCCCCAAACAATGCATTAAGAACAAAAATTATGACAATCAATAAAGTGTATCCTATTGAAAAATTATTGAAAGCAGTCCATTATTATATCAAGGAAACGAACCGTCGTGTGACGTTTGAATATATCTTATTGGCAGGGGTTAACGATGACTTGAAATACGCAGATGAACTCAGTAATCTATTACGGGGAATCAATTGTTATGTCAACTTAATTCGTTATAATCCTGTTGATGAATTCAACTATAAAGGCACACCAAATGATCAAGCAAAAGCATTTCATGACCGTTTAATGAAGCGTGGTATTACTGCGACTTTACGGCATGAAAAGGGTGGAGATATTGATGCCGCATGTGGTCAACTCCGTTCAAAAGACATCAAAGGCAATGGCTAACATTGTCTTTTTTTCTTGCAAAAAATTGCAAAACCAGTTATTATATGAGTGTACTCATATTAGGAGGTGAGGTATGGCTAGAACAACTAAACAGCAACAAGTCGCACGCAAAGAAAGAATCATTGAAGTGGCATCAAAACGCTTCTTAGAACAGGGATTTGAAAACACATCAACCAAAGCAATTGCGAAAGAAGTCGGTATTGCTGAAGGCACACTATTTAATTATTTTGACTCAAAAACAGATCTCTTTTTTGAAACAATAGGGAAAAATGTTAGAACACTTAATACAATCCATGTAGCAGATACCTTTACCGAAAAAGATGTGTCAGATGCACTCATAAAAGAAATGCAACGAATGTTGCATCTGGTGCTGAAGTTGCCAAAACGTATCCTTGGCGAACTAGCTTTAGCAGCAATTAAGTTGGCCAAGAAAAAACCAGACAAACTAAGACGCTACGCCGAGATTGATTTTCAGTATATGGCATCGATCGAACACTACTTTATAAGGATGCAAAGCAAAGGATATTTTTTACATCTTAATCCCAAATTAATCAGTGAAATGATTTATAGTATGATGGCGTACGAATTAATGATGTATGTCTATGATGCATCACGTACGAAAACAGAAACATTTGAACGCATCAATCAAAAAATATATGTCTTATTAGACGGTAGAATGTAGGAGGAATCAATGATGAGTATTAGGTTAGAAAATGTCTCTAAGGTTTATGTCTCTGGTGAAGTTGAAACGCACGCATTAAAAGATGTATCACTATCATTTGATAATGGTGAAATTGTAGCTATTTTGGGACCAAGTGGAAGTGGCAAATCGACACTCTTAAATGTATGTAGTGGTCTTGATTTACCAAGTAGTGGAACGATTGAAATTGATAGCGATACAATCAGTGATATGTCGACCAAAGAATTAACAAAATTCAGACGTGATCACTTAGGTTTTATTTTTCAACAATACAATTTATTACAAACACTTAATGTCCAAGAAAATGTCGAGGTAGGACGCGCTGTTAGTCGTGATCCTTTTGCAACAAAAGAAGTGATTGACCAAGTCGGACTTACACCGAATATTGACAAATATCCATATCAATTAAGTGGTGGTGAACAACAACGTGTCAGTATAGCAAGAGCTGTTGTTAAAAAACCAAAAGTACTCTTTTGTGATGAACCGACAGGTGCCTTAGATGAAGCAACAGCAAAAGCAATTCTCACGGTTCTTGAAAACTTGAACAAAACATATAATACGACAATTTGTTTAATTACACACAATCCTAACATTGCTCATATTGCTGATCGGATTGTCAAACTGAATTCTGGAGAAGTCACTGACATCATCACCAATCATAAGAAACGTAAAGCCAAAGATATCGATTGGGGATAGTATGTTATTTCTAAATGTCTTAAGAACCCTAAAGAAAAAATGGGTTCAACTGATCTTACTCGGTGTTATTATAACTTTGAGTAGTTTCATTTATACAATGATGGATTATAGTGTTAAGAACTTGCTTGAGCCAACTGAAACATATTTTGAAGCAGCCAATCAAGAAGATTTCGCAATGGAATTAGCGGATGGACTATTTACAAAAGATTATCAAGTAATTGAAGCATCGTGTCCAACTGTTTTAACTTCTCATCCAGATATTTATACAGTGAGTGCGCTCTATGAAATCGATCAATCTTGTTATGATAGCGTACTTAATGCTAGACTAGATGCCATAAAAACAACATATCAAGACATCACATTAGAACTACGAGAATATAAAGATGTCTATTTCAATTATAACAACACATCGACTCGAATGCGTATCTTAAAACAAAATGATGAGATCAATCAAACTTATTTAATCAGTGGGCAACTTCCTAGCAATTCCTCAGAGATTACCGTGACTGAGATATTTGCTCAAAAGCACGATTTGGCGATTGGTGACACATTGACCATCAACGCTAAGAGTTATCAAATATCGGGGTATACACTCTTCCCTGATTATAGTTTAACAATCCTTTCTAGTGACTTAATCATTGACAACAAATCTCAAACCATTGGCACAGTAATCGACACTGAATTTGAACAATTATCAAGTCCAATTGGATTTACAGTCGCTGGAACAACATCCCTTGATGATGATACATTTACAAAGCAAGTGACAAACACCATTCACGATAACGAATTACCGTATGTAACGAATGTCACATTAACAATTAACAATATGCGTAGTGGTGCGATTTATGCCGAACTAGCAGGTGGTCGTGCGATGAACATACTATTAAGTTTGTTAATTGCCTCGATAGGATTAATTATTGTGGGAATCATGGTTTCTAAAGTACTTCATT
>JAIPGE010000041.1 GCA_021736285.1 Candidatus Izemoplasma sp. | reverse complement strand
TTATTATCACTGAGATTGGTGGGACTGTCGGAGATATTGAATCACTCCCCTTTTTAGAAGCAATACGACAAGCAAGACGTGATTTAGGATACAACAACACAATTTATATACATAATACATTAGTGCCTTATTTAGAAAGTGCTCACGAGATGAAAACAAAACCGACGCAACATAGTGTTAAAACACTTCGGGGATTAGGTATCGCACCTGATGTCATTGTGTTAAGAACAAAACGTCCAATCACAAATTCAATTCGTGAGAAAATAGCTTTGTTTTGCGATGTTCGTAAAGAAGCAGTTATCGAAGCAAGAGATCAAAAAGTGTTGTATGAGGTAGCCTTAAAACTAGAAGAACAAAATCTTGATGATCTTGTTTTAACCCATTTTAATATAGAAACCCCACCAGCTGACTTAACTGAGTGGAGAGCACTTGTTAAAACAGTCAAATCACTTGAGCATACTGTCACAATTGGCCTTGTTGGCAAGTACGTCTCATTACAAGATGCTTATTTAAGTGTTAGTGAAGCCTTACAACATGCGGGCTATGCGTATCATACCAAAGTGAATATCAAGTGGATTAATGCAGGAGAATTGGTTGATGCTGATCCTAAAGATTACTTAAGTGATGTCGATGGTATTGTTGTCCCAGGCGGATTTGGTAGACGTGCCATTGAAGGAAAAATTCATGCTGTTACTTACGCCAGAGAAAATAACATTCCATATCTAGGACTCTGTTTGGGGATGCAAGCAGCTACAATAGAATTTGCTCGTAACGTTTGTCACTTAGAAAACGCACATTCAACTGAATTTGATAGTGACACCCCACATCCTGTAATTGATTATCTACCAGAACAGTATGAAGGGATTGATATGGGGGGGACACTCCGACTAGGACTTTATGATTGTCTAATAAAAGAAGACACATTGGCACATCGATTGTATGGCAAAGATGTAATCGCTGAACGTCATCGTCATCGCTATGAGTTTAACAATACTTATAAAGAAAAATTAGAAACATGTGGACTTATCTTTAGCGGGATAAATCCTAAGACAAACCTAGCTGAAATGATTGAACTAAAAGACCATCCTTTCTTTATAGGGTCTCAATTTCATCCTGAATTTCGGTCTAGACCATTACGTCCCCACCCATTATTTAAAGGGCTTATTAAAGCAAGTTTAGACAAGCAGTAGATACTGCTTGTTTTTTTGGGAGTGTAATTTTTAAAAGTGTTATGACAAAAACAATAAAAATGTCTTATCAAATATATATATATATGGCTATATGTAGCGATTATATCTTTATGTTATCCACTTCACTATTTGCACAAGGTATGCTATAATTTATGTAACGAACTTGTGAGGAGGAATAATATGTTATCAAAACAAGTGATTACAAATGTTTTAAATGCTGCATTATCCACTAATGCCGATTTTGCTGAAGTTTTTATTGAAGATAAATTTCAAACAAGCGCGACGCTTATAGACAGTAAAATTGACAAAGTGAACAATGCAAAAGTATCGGGAATTGGGGTACGTGTCGCAAGAGATTATCATGTTGTATATGGCTATACAAATAGCAAAAAAGAAGCTGATTTGGTTCAACTTGCAACAGACTTAGCCCAATCATTTAAAGGGGATCCAAGAGGAATTACATTTGAACTTGGAGAACTAGAATCAGACCAAGTACATACAGTTAAACTATTACCTTCAGAGGTACCAATCAAAGACAAAGTGGACATTTTGAAACGTGCGGATAAAGCTGCCCGTGAATTTAGTGATGAAATCACCCAGGTTCATGCCCGTTATGCAGATTATGTTCAGGATGTATGGATTGCAAATACTAATGGAACGTATGTGAAAGATCAACGTGTACGAACACGCTTAGCTGTTAGTGCAATTGCTTCCAATGAGGAGATGAAACAACATGGATTTAATGGCCCTGGTGGGTTTCATGGATTCGAGATTTTTGATGACCTAATCGATGTTGAAGCAGCCGCTAAAGAAGCATCACGTATTGCAATTCAAAACTTACATGCTGAAGAATGTCCAAGCGGAACAATGCCTGTTATCATTGACAACGGGTTTGGAGGCGTTATTTTCCATGAAGCAGTTGGCCACAGTTTAGAAGCAACATCTGTTGCTAAAGGTGCAAGTGTTTTTACCGGTAAAAGAGGAGAAAAAATTGCAAGTGATCTTGTTACCGCAATAGATGATGGAACAATTCCAAATGCATGGGGAAGCGCAACATATGACGATGAAGGAAATAAACAAAAACGCCGTGTATTAATCAAAGATGGTGTGTTAAGCTCATATATGATTGATGATTTAAATGCCAAACGGATGAATGAACCAGGTACCCATTCAGGACGTCGTGAAAGTTATCGGTTTGCGCCAACATCTCGTATGACGAACACATATATTGATAATGGTAAATCAAGTTTTGAAGAAATTATTAAAAATACAAAATATGGACTTTATGCTAAAAAAATGGGTGGCGGTAGTGTTCAGCCAGCTACAGGAGACTTTAACTTTGCAGTTATGGAAGGATACATCATTCGCGATGGTGAAATTAAAGAACCAGTTCGCGGAGCAACACTTGTTGGATCTGGAAAAGATGCACTGCAAAAAATCGATATGGTAGGAAACAACTTACTCCGTTCACAAGGTATGTGCGGTAGTGCATCAGGTAGTATTCCAACCGATGTCGGACAACCAACAATCCGCGTGTCAGAAATGACTGTTGGTGGCAGAAAGGGGGCTAACTAATGAATTTTGATCAATTATTTGTGTTAGCTAAAGAAAAAGGCATTGAAGATTTACAAGTTTATTATTCAGGTGGAACCAACTTTGATATTGAGGTATTTAAAGGCTCATTAGAAAAGTATACCATAGCGGATACTGCAAAATTATCTGTTAAAGGAATCTACGATAAAAAAATGGGAACCGTTACAACAGAAATTATTAATGACGAACAATTTGAATTTATTGTGGATAGTATTGTTGCATCTGCGACCGCAATTGAATCAGAAGATGAAGTCTTCATTTATGAAGGCGATAAACATTACAAAAAAGTTGAAGGATTATACAATAAAGAATTAGAAGATGTTGATCCTAAACGTAAAATTGATGACACACTAAAGTTAGAAGAACTTGTTAAAGCAGAAGATGACCGCGTCACAATGGTCCAAGCTTTTTATGGTGATGGGACAACCAACGTCTTAATTCAAAACTCAAAGGGGTTAAAATTAGAGAAAAAAGTCAATGTTGGTGTATTTGGTGCCTATGTCATTGCAAGCGATGGCAATGATCAACGCACTGCAATTGAATACCAACAAAGTAATAGTTACGAAGACTTTGATTTACAAACAATTGCTAAAGATGGCGCTGAAAAAGCGTGTGCCCTATTGGGTGCAAAACCAGTTGATTCTGGAGCGTATGAAGTCATTTTACAAAACAATGCCTCAACGGCATTACTTGCACCACATATTTCTATGTTTTCAGCTGAGAATATACAAAAAGGAATTTCACTTTTAAAAGGGAAATTAGGAACACGTATTGCCAGCAATTTGATTAGTCTTGTTGATGACCCATTCATGAAAAAATCCAGTAAATCAGGAAGTTTTGATGATGAAGGTGTTGCGACAGAGTATAATGAACTAATTGATAATGGGACATTAAAAAGTTATATGTATGATTTAAGAACAGCAAAAAAAGATGATGTTACCTCAACAGGAAATGGATTTAAAAATGGTATTCATCCAACTAACTTATATATTAAACCAGGAGAAACGGATGTTGAAGATGCCATAAAATCGATGTCAAAAGGATTATTAATTACCGAATTGGCAGGGACCCATGCAGGATGTAATCCAATTAGTGGAGACTTTAGCTTACAAGCTTCAGGGTATCTGATTGAAGACGGTAAGAAAGTACAACCTGTTGCGTTAATTACTGTGGCAGGAAACTATCTGGAATTACTTAAAAATGTCACAGCGGTATGTAGTGATAAAAAAATGAACTTCGCCTTTGTTGGAAGTCCATCAGTTAAAATTAAATCATTACAAGTATCAGGAAAATAATTAAGTAATTGAGACTGCTCACGCAGTCTCAATATTTTTGATAAACATTCAACTTCATAGTATAATAAGTAAAACGTTTCAGGAGAGATTAGATGAAAAAATACATTGTATTACTTCTATTTATTATAACAGGCGTAGTTGCATTGATCGATGAACCGATTGCGGATACCATTGATGTTTTTTCTGGTGCAACAAACGACACATACTATGTGAGTATTGATACCGTAGCAGGGGCATCTGAAGATGAACACGAAGAGGATGATGACGAATGATAGTACTATTGATTCATATCATCATTGTTGTTGTATTAGCTATGTTATTTCCAAGAAAAATTCATAAATATCGCTGGTATTTGTATATTCCTTTTGCTATTTTTGCATTGGTATTGTTAGATTCAGAGGTCAATGTTGTAACACTTGGGTTTAGTGGCGCAGCGTTCTTTATTATTGTAATGTTTACAGGCGTCTTAGAAAGAAGTAAAATTAAAACAAAATTGTTACAAGTTAGAGCTGAATTAGCCGTGATTGGCACACTCTTAATTGTGCCTCACGCTGTTTCGTTTTTAAAATTTGTACTTGATGATTTATCGATAAGTGACATCACCTTATCGATTGTATTTGGGATTTTAACAGTTCTGGTGCTAATCCCATTATTTGTTACTTCCTTTCATATTATTCGACGTCAAATGACGTATAAACAATGGAAGCGACTCCATCAACTCTCCTATTTATTTTATACGTTTCTAGGATTGCATCTTATTTTTATTCAAAATGACCGAATGGTATATTACATAAGCATATTTTTGATTTATGGATTGTTAAAAGTAAGTGAGCCTTTGATAAAATCCTATAAACAAAAGAACACAATTAAAAATGCCTAGACATAGGCATTTTTTTAGTATTATTATATTATATAGAGACACTATAGAATTAGGGGGAAACCTTAAGCCAGTTGTTTTTTTACGTAAGTTGTAATGTGCTTAAAAGTACTATTGTATTGTGAATCTGCCCGATAGAAAACCGCAGGTTGTCCAACAGGTGCTTCAATATCATAACATCCTTCTTGATAGATCTTTCCAGTCAATAGATGGATCCATTTATGATTACTAAAGGTGACTTTTATCTTTTTTTGACGATTGTTTAAAATTGGACAGACATATAGATCCTTACCAAGTAAAAAGGCATCTTCTTTTGTGCTCTCATAATGAAAGAATACCGGGCGAACCATTGGATAACCATTGGTGTGGTAATCCTGCTCAACGGCAATTAGATAGGGTTTTAATAACGCATGAATAGTAGAAAATTTAACGGTGGCATCAATCGTCTCTTGGGTTGAATAGGGTTGAATATTGTCTTTGGGACGATTGCCTTCATGGCTTCTTAAAACGGGTGTGAATGTATTCATTTCTAACCATCTTAAAAAAAGTATTTTTTTTCGTTTTATGCCCGGCACAGTTGTGTATCCACCAACATCAGAATGGGAGATACCAACACCGGATAATGACAATGATAACTTAGCGCGTAAGGCGCTTTTCATCCCAAAATCATCTGTAAAATCAACATGTTGATCGCCATTCCATATCAAGGTACTATATTTAAGATTGTTTGAATAGCCAGCTCGGTTAAAGAAAACTGCCTTTGATAACATATCGGTTTCTTCTAACACTTCTCTATTCAGTTTGATCCATAAATCTGGCCATTGGTTGTGTAAGTCTTCAGCTAGACCTTTTGAGAGCACACAGTCTGTTGGGAGATATTCACCAAAATCAGCCATCCATCCCATCATTCCAAGCCCTAACATATTTGTTTTAATAACATCTTTAAACCAGTCATACGCAGTTACTTGTGTTAAATCAATAATGCCAAATTTGAATGATGTAGCTTGAGTTAGAAAGATTGAACCATCAGTATTTCTAACTAAGTAGTTATTTTTTTTGGCCTTTTTAAACATTGCTTCTTGTTGATTTAGATAGGGATTGATGTAGCCTAAAAACTTTATATCTTCTGAATACCATTTTTTTATGTTTGCTTTTAAATCAGGATATAATAACGGATCATATTGCCAGTTCCAAAGCACTTGTTTACCAAAGTATGTGTAAATCTCCCCACACCAATCTTGAGCCCATATGGCATTAATTTTTGCACCTTGTTGGACTAATTTTTTGGTTGTTGTATTGACAAACTGAGTGCCGCCTTGAATACCTAAAATCATCCCATCATAGATCCAATCAGGAAGTTTAGGAAGAATGCCTTTAAAGCGACACAGCGCACCACTTAAATCGAGTATTGACGCTTCTTTATGGAGAACGATTTCTGTCAAAGAGCCAAGGCAAGTGAAACTATGATAATCGTTATGTGTGAAATCAAAAACACCATATCCTGGGGTTTCCATATGACAAAAATAATTGTTGCTAGACATAAATGAAGGGGTAATAAAATACGTTTTATAGTCTTCAAAAGGCCATTTTTTTGGTCGAATGTGTAAAAGTCTCCGGATAATTTTATTATAGATTTGTTTTCGGGTGATATGTTCTTCAACCCAGTTCTTAACTTTATGTCCGCGTAAATTTAGACTGGTAAAATGTTCACCGAGTCCATATATTTTTTCATCTTGTTCGGCTAAAAGATGAATTTGTATTGGTTGGTTTAAGTTAAGAAACACAAGTTTGGTATACGTATCTTGTTTAAGTTCTATCTGAAATGTATCAAACACGATTTTTGTATCTTTAACAGTGATAAGATTGGCTTGATTATAGGGTGTGGTATCTTTAATAAAAAATTCCCCTTTACGCATATCAATCGCTAAGCGTTTTTCACCAATGAAAAAGGCAGGAGTCTTTGTGGTGTGTCGGATTAAAACTTTTCCATCTAATATAATTTCAAAGCCGTTGTCAATTGTCTTAATCAATGAGATCACCACTATCCCATAATACGTCATATGTTAATCCAGTAATTTCTTCAACAACATTTTTTGTTTTTTCTGTCACTTCTGATTTTTTGCCACCATCAGCTAGACGGTTTATCTCAGATAATAAAATTTCATGATATTCTGGTGTAATTTTAAACTTGAAAGAGGAAATAATCCCAATCGATAATAAAACGAGTGGCGTAATAAAGAACATCAAACGAATCCCAAGTAAGGTGCTATCAGACTGCACTTGAATCACATCACCAATCGGTTGTCGATAATCCACAAGTTGAAGTCCGACACCTACAAAGAACAAGGCTAAGGCTTGTGCAATTTTTCGTAAGAAAGTCATCATCCCAGCATAAATTCCTTCACGACGTTTGGTTGTAATCATTTGATCGGCATCGACGACAAAAGCCAACATATTATAAGGTGTCATTACGCAGCCACTTAGTCCAAATCCAATGACAATTCCAACCAGTAGAATTGTCCAAAGAGGAACCCCACTGTTTAATGAGAACAACACAAGGATAGCCAACATCCAGATACTGGCATGAATTCGATAGGTTTTGGCATTGCCAAATTTATTACAGGATTTCATCACAACATATAAACTTAAAATTTGAAAGATCACGACTGTTCCTAAAAGAAATTGATAACTAGAATATTTGTTGAGATCATCACGAATATAATAAATCAATAATGCATTAAAAACATCCATCGAGACATAAGCAGTAATATACATGATTGAGTGAATCTTCAATGATTTATTTTTCACTGTCGAGGCAAAATCACGTGATATTTTTACTGCAATCTCTTTGATATTTTTTTTCTTTACTTCGGGATATACGATATCTCGTTCATAAGTGCCTTTATACACAAAAATCCATGGTACTGAAAAAATAATACCAAAAATAGTCGCCATCACGATATAACCCGTACTGAGATCAGACAAAAAGAAATTCACAATTGTAATGGGGAGGACAGCGCCTAATAACATTCCCCCCTGTGAAAAAAGCATTCTAACAGTAATTAAACGTGAACGATCCTTATAATCAGTTGCCATTTCTGCGGGCATTGAGTTATATGGCACCATCACGAGTGTAAATACGGTATTAAATAAAAGATATACGAGTAAGTAATAGACAAATTTAAAGACTGTGCTGTCAATTCCAAATGAGGTCCATAATAAGACCCATGAAAGAAAGATGGGAACAATACCAATTAAAAAGTAAAGGCGTCTGCGACCATGTTTACTACGAGTGTTATCAGAGATATACCCCATCGTTGGGTCAGTAATCGCATCCCATAGTTTACCGACAAAGATGATTGTTCCAGCAAGCGCTGGGTTCACTTTGGCGACGTCTGTTAAAAAGACTAAAAATAGTGCACCAATAATAAAGAATGCTCCACCACCATATAAGTCTCCAATGGCATATGAAAAGATATTTTTTAATGTTGGTGATTGTTTCTTAAGTTGTGTGGTTTCCATAGTTCCCCTCCATTAGGTTGTTTTAAAGCAGGTAATCCACCAGTTTCAAGAAAAAGTTTTTGATATGCGATATAAATTGCCCCAATATCTCTATCGTCTGAGATATTACTTATTGATGGGACAAACTGATGTTCTGAACGTAAACTGTTAATTTGATCGATTAAGATATTGAAGAACAAATCTTCTTTAAAAAAATCACCATAGAGAATAACATCTTTTGTATCAAGAATTTTTAATAAATTAATTAAAGCGATTGCAAAATATTTTATAGCTTCATCAATAATTGTTTTGACACGCGGGTGATCAGCTTTATAATGGTTCACTAAATCGTTTAATAATGTATCACTTTCACGGTCTAAGATGTTTTCTTGGCAACATGTATCAAGAATACTTGTATATGAAGCAACGGTTTCTAAGCATCCTTGTTGGCCACACTTACAGCGTTTGCCACGAGGGTCTACAATTGTATGTCCAAGTTCTAAACTGTTGTATTTTGAACCGGTATAAACGGTATGGTTATGAACAAATGCAGCGCCAATACCGGGTCCGTATTTAATAAAAGTTAAGGCATCGGTGTCAGAATGGTGCGTCATCTCAACAAGTGCCAGTGCACGTACATTGTTTTCAATCACTATAGGAAGATTTAGTAATGCCTCCAATTCTTTTTTTAGATGGACTGGATGTGACCAAAGCCCATAAGCATCCAAACTAATGCCACGAATGGAATCAACTTGTCCAACGATACCAATTCCTATCCCCAACAATTGACGATGATGAATCCTGTTTTCAAAACAAAGTGATTCATATGCTTGCTGAATTACTTTAAGGATTGATGCAATATCTTTGTCATCAATCTTTTGAACGTAATAGGTAATCAATTCTTGTTTAAGATTACTTAATGCAAAGGATATGGTGTGTGTTTCTATCGTGATTCCAATAATATATTTGTAATTTGCATTTAAGTCAAGCATTGATTTCTTTCTACCTACGCGAACTTTTTGCTTAGAAGTCCCTGCTTCTATAATTAAGTTTTCTTCAATCATCTTTGCGACAAGGATACTAACTGACGCGGGGGTAAGATTAACTTTCTTTGCAATGTCTTTTCGAGACAAAACACCATGACTTAAGGCTTTTAAAATTAAGGAACGATTGTATCGTTTGACTGTTGTCATATTAACGCCTTTATGTACCATAATTTCACTTCCTTTACTTAATTAGTATAATTTAAAAATCTTTCCAGTTCAATAATTAGTTAAAACTTTTAATTAATATCAATTAAATTATAAATATTATGATTTAATTACAAATAACGAAAACGGCTTACTTTAAGTGAAAACGCTTTATTTATGAAAAAAAGATACATATATACGTAAAATAATATTAAATTATGCTTGAA
>JAIPGE010000040.1 GCA_021736285.1 Candidatus Izemoplasma sp. | reverse complement strand
AACATAATAAAGGTGTGATAAACAGCATAACAAGGCCGTAAAGTAATAAAGTTATCCCCAATGTGTATAACTTTTCAAGGCAAACAAAAAAAGTCTATGATTTCTCACAAACTTTTCTAAATACTTTTTCAGTGCCTTCGAGCGAGTGCTCTACTTTTTTAATCGTCACATTCGGTAATGTGCGATACGGCGGTTAAAAATATTTCTTTGATATGATTGTCTTTTAAGGAATAGAAGACCTGTTTGCCCTCTTTTCGTGCAGAAACAACATTGTTGTCTCGCAATTGTTTTAATTGATGTGAGATTGCGGATTGTGAGGTTTCAAGTGTGTTTGCAATATCCTGAACACAGTGTTCAGCTTCAGTGAGTAAATCAATGATACGAAGTCGTGTGTAATCTGAATATATTTTAAATAGATTAACTGTTCTTTGTAAATTGTTTTGATGGTTATTATCCAATAGGCTACCCCCTTAAAATCGTTTTGAATAGATCAAACGTAAACTGTTTAAAATCGCTATTAATGTGATACCAACATCTGCGAAAATAGCCATCCACATTCTGCTAATACCAAATCCAGCAAGTAATAAAAAGATTCCTTTAATTGTTAAACTTAACACAATATTTTGATAGACAATACGTTTTGTCTTTTTGGCAATTTTAAATGCTTTTTCCAATAAGCCAATGTCATTTTTCATAATGATGACATCAGCTACGTCAATAGCAAGTTCACTGCCATCCCCCATAGCTACACCGATGTCAGCTTGTTTTAATAGTGGCGCATCATTTATGCCATCTCCAACAAATAGTTTATATCCCTTAGATTGAATATCATTGAAGGCATCAATTTTTTCTTCAGGTAATAAATCACTTCGGTATTTGATTCCACCAAGTTCAGTAGCAACTTCCTTAGCAATTGCATCGTTGTCGCCTGTTAACATTGTAATGTCATAGTGATTTGATAATCGACGCATTGTGTTGAAACTTGAATTTTTAATGGTGTCACTTACAACCACTTTACCAATGTATTTATTGTTTTTAGCAACATAGACATTTGAACCGATAAGACTTTTCTTATCTTTAATAGTAATCTTATGTTTGTTCATTAGTTTGCGGTTACCAACTAGAATATTGCCTTTTTTGGTTTCAACAACCAGACCATAACCCGGTAATTCAGTTACATTTTCATATTCAATTAAATCGCCTTTATAATAAGATACAATTGATTTAGCGATAGGATGATTACTATAATTTTCAACACTGGCTGCAATTTTCAAGGCGTCATCGGTTGTGTATTCACTGACTTGAAAATCGCCATGTGTTAAGGTCCCAGTTTTATCGATACCGATGCTGTCAACATTGGTAATCATATGTAGATAACTGCTGCCTTTAAATAAGATACCATGTCGAGCAGAAGCACCAATACCAGCAAAATAGGATAACGGAATACTTAGTACTAGGGCACAAGGACAACTGATAACAAGAAACTGTGCTGCACGGTATATATATTCTTGGTAATTTGCCCAATTCACCAAACTTGGTATTAAAAACATTAAAAATGCTAAAACAGTTACAGTTGGTGTATAGTATCGCGCAAATTTAGTGATAAAGTTCTCTGCTTTTGCTTTATGACTTGTTGAGTTTTCAATCAAGTCCATCATTTTAGAGATTGTAGAATCTTTATAGACTTTCTTGGCTTCCATATGGATCACGTTACCAACGTTAATATTACCACTCAAAATGAAGTCTCCTTTTTTGACAGTAGATAATTTTGCTTCA
The DNA here is from genome assembly GCA_021736285.1 of Candidatus Izemoplasma sp. Taxonomy (GTDB): domain Bacteria; phylum Bacillota_I; class Bacilli_A; order Izemoplasmatales; family Izemoplasmataceae; genus JAIPGF01. The sequence continues at coordinate 8,109 of JAIPGE010000040.1, read as the reverse complement.
CCGGTAAGGGCACTGGTATTTAACGAAGTCGTTCCATCAATGATTTCCCCATCAATCGGAATTTTTTCACCATTTTTGACAACAATGATATCGCCTTTTTGAATGTACATTGGATCTTTAATAACAACTTCCCCGTTTTCTAGTACATTGGCATATTCAATACGTAAGTCAATTAAACTTGATATATCATCTCTACTGCGATGAACTGCTCTATGTTGTAAATACTCACCAACAGTATAAAAGATAATAACAAACGCTGCTTCATAAGGATGACCGACAAACATGGCTGCGACAGTTGCGATGATCATCAACGTATTTTCATTAAAAAAGTCTTTACGTTTTAAGCCTTTAAATGTTTTCGTTCCTATTTTATATGCAATAAATAAGTAGCCAACCCAATATAAAGAATACCCAACCCAGCCAATATTAAAATACGTAAATAAGAACCCAATCATATAAATCATCATACCAATGAAAAAAGAATAATATGTTTCAATACCTTTTTTGGCTTCAACAATATTACGTTTACTATATGGGTATGTCTCTACGTCATCCTCTATTGAGTCAACAATCTCTTTGATTATTGGTATTTCTTGTTCTTCATCATACGCTTCTGTAACATCAAGCAACATGACTTGATTTGGAAAATTAAATGTTGCTGAATTAATTGTTGGTCTTTTTTTAAGTTCACGTTCAATCTTGCCAGCACAAGTTGAACACATCAAGTTTTTCATTACGACCTTTTCAATCATGAAAGTCACCTCTTCTGAGATTACCTTCCTCCCAAACTTATACCTTAGTCTATTATATATGACGCAAGACTCACATGTCAAATATTATTATGAGAAAGATAGTATGAAAAATAAAACTTGTGAATTGCAAAATAAATTATTAAATGTTATATTTAGATAATGAGGTGATATCGTGAATTTTTACGAGACTGTTCTTGATGCAAAAGACGCGTTAATGAATAAAACAAAAGAATTATTATCCATACCAAGTGTATTGGATAAATTTGATGAAAATAGCAAAATGCCATTTGGTAAAGATATTAATAAAGCCCTTTTTTATATGCTTGATCTTGGCAAAGAAGACGGCTTCATTACAAAAAATATCAAAAACTATGCCGGTCATATTGAATTTGGTGAAGGCAAAGAAATTATTGGTGTACTCTGTCATTTAGATGTTGTCCCAGCGGGGGATGGTTGGCGTAACCCACCATTTGATCCAGTCATTAAAGATGATAAGATATATGCTCGTGGCGCAAATGATGACAAGGGACCAACAATGGCTGCCTATTTTGCACTCAAATTACTTAAAGAATCGGGATTTAAACCTAAAAAACGGATTCGCATTATTCTTGGAACTGATGAAGAAACAGCATGGCGAGGAATAAACAAATACTTTGAGACAGAAGAAATGCCAACTGTTGGGTTTGCACCTGATGCAATGTTTCCACTAATCTATGGTGAAAAAGGGATTTTTTCTTTTGACATAACGGGCCAGATCGCGGATGATACATTGGTTTCATTTGAAGCAGGAGACCGTTATAATGTGGTGCCAGATAAAGCAACCTGCATCATAAAAAAAGATTTGAAAGAAGTCTTCGAAAATTATCTAACATTCAACAACTTTAAAGGCGAAGTCGATGGTGATACGTACACTGTTTATGGAAAACGCGCACACGCGATGCAACCAAACGTTGGTGTTAATGCAGCATTTATTCTAGCGCAATTCTTAAACAAACATATCGATAACAATTTTATTAAATACATCAACACATATTTAACATTTGATTATTTAGGTGAAAAATTAAAAATTGATCATCATGATGATGAAATGAAAGAATTTACAATGAACCCAGCTGTATTTCAGTATGATGGAAAAGAGTTTAAAATCGGCATCAATTGTCGTTTTCCAAAAGGGTGGAACAAAACTGAAGCAATTGAAAAAATCAAAGCTTCGATTAAGCCAAACCAGTTTGCATACACAAACAAAACAGATATGCCTGTGCATTATGTTGAAAAAGAAGATTCACTTGTTCAAACATTACTGGGTGCTTATCGTAAATATACTGGAGATCAAACAGAACCAATCACAATTGGTGGCGGAACATATGCCCGCTCATTAAAAAAAGCAGTCGCATTTGGACCATTAATGCCAGGTAGAGAAGAAGTGGCACATCAAGTTGATGAAGATATCATGGTTGAAGATGTCTTAACAGCAACGGCTATTTATATGGAATCGTTATATCAATTAACAAAAGAAGCATAAGTTTTGTACTTATGTTTCTTTTTTGGTTTTAAGTTTGAGTTTGGGGCAACTTAGTGCTATAATATCTTTATTGATAATTTAAAAAGTTTAAGAGTGATACGATGAGATTAAGACATGTTAAAGGCGCAAAAGAAAAAATTAAAAATCATCCTGAATTCATCATTGACCACCACAAGGGAGATGACCTGTTTTTAGATGAAAAGATTGATGAAAAACCAATTCATATTGAAATAGGAATGGGTAAAGGACAGTTTTTATTTACACTAGCTAAACGCAATCCAGAGATTCAATTTATCGGTATTGAAAAATACGACAGTGTGATTGTTCGAGCATTAGAAAAAGTTATAGAAGAACCTTTAGATAATTTACTTTTTATAAGAGGGGATGCTAATTTCTTGTTGGAATTTTTCAACGAAAATAGTCTTGAACGCATTTATTTAACATTCAGCGATCCGTGGCCAAAAAATCGTCACGAAAAAAGACGTTTGACACATCATCGTTTTCTAAAGATGTATGATACATTGCTTAAGCCAAACGGTGAGATTCATTTTAAAACAGATAATGATACGTTATTTAATTATTCAGTTGAGTCTATTAAAAGTTATCCAATGACACTAACATATCTTACACATGATTTACATCGTGATGATACGCATTTTAATGTAATGACTGAATTTGAAGAAAAATTTATTAAATTAGACAAAAATATTAATAAATTTGTTGCAAAATTTTAGGAGGAAAACAATGGAAAAATTTTACAAGGATTTAGTAAACCTACCAGGTGCTCCCAGTTTTGAAAAACCCGTAAGAGATTTTATGCGAAAAGAACTCAAAAACTACACGGATGAGATTATAGAAGATCGTTTAGGTAGTATATTTGGTGTCATTAACAAAGGATCAACTGGTCCGAAAGTAATGATTGCTGGGCATATGGATGAAGTTGGCGCAGTTGTCACGGGAATTAAAGATAATGGTCTTATTCAAATGACCAACTTAGGCGGTGTACATGGGAATGTCTTTTTAAGTCAACATATGGATATCATCACAGATAATCTAGAAGAAATCCCCGGCGTAACCGCATCAAAACCACCACATTTATCACGGGGCTCAAATGAAAAACCAAAACCTCTTGAATTTAAAAATTTACTATTAGATATTGGCGCAGATTCTAAAGACCACGCTAAAGAATTAGGCGTTAAAATTGGCCAACAAATTATTCCCCACAACAATTATACTGTGTCGAAAGATGGCAAGAAATATTTTTCTAAAGCGTGGGATGACCGGTTTGGTTGTGGCATGAGTCTAGAAGTCGCAAAAAACATTAAAAAAGAAAACTTAAACTGTGAATTATATACCGGTGCAACGGTCCAAGAAGAAGTTGGATTACGAGGAGCTAAAACGGCAGCTGGTCTTATCAAACCAGATGTCTTTATCGCTGTTGATTGTAGCCCATGTGCGGATGTCTTTGATGGTGATGATGTGAGTGGTAAAATTGGTGGTGGTTTTTTACTTCGATTTTATGACCCAAGCGCTATTATGCATCAAGGAATGAAGGACTTTATTACAAAAGTTGCTGATGAGAATGATATTAAATATCAATATTATAAATCGATGGGTGGCACTGACGCAGCACGTATTCAATTAGCAAATGGTGGCACGCTTGTTGCAACAATTGGTATGCCAGCACGCTATATTCACTCAACAACATCGATGATTTCAGAAGACGATTATTTAGAAGTGAAAAAGATAGTACTTGCGATTTTAACAATGTTTGATGATAAAACTGTCGAAGACATCAAACGCAACGTATAAAAAAAAAGAAAAGAAGGGATTCACATGATTGTATTAATAGATGTTGGGAACTCTAATATTGTTCTCAGCCAATATCAAAACAATAAGTTATCTGAAACCTACCGTTATACAACCGATAAAAGTAAAACCGCTGATGAATATTATGTTATTTTAAAACCGGTAATTGAACAAGCAAAAGATGCGATTATTTCAAGTGTTGTACCTGAACTCAATGAAATTTTCAAAAGTTTGTTTGAAAAATATTATCACTTGACACCTACGTTTGTATCACCGGGCATCAAAACAGGTGTCAAAGTAAAAGTTGATAACCCAAAAGAAGTGGGTGCTGATTTGGTCAGCGCAGCGGCTGGTGCAATAGATCAATACGGTGATGATGTAATTGTCATTGATATGGGAACTGCGACCACATTAACATATATTAAAAATCGTGTTATTACAGGTGTTGCAATTATGGCTGGTCTTGTTAGTCAGCGCGATTGCCTCGTAAGTGGTGCGTCACAACTGAGTCAATTTGAATTCAAGAAACCCAAATCTGTATTAGCAACCAACACCATTGATTGTCTTAATTCCGGATTGCTCTATGGGCACATAACAATGCTTGAAGGAATGATTAAACGCGTAAAAGAAGAATATCACACCAACGCACCTGTCCTCATCACAGGGGGAGCAAGTCGGTTTTTAACGCCTATTTTAAATAGTGATATTCACTATGAACCAGCACTTATTTTAAACGGATTAATTAAAATATATCAAAAAAACAAATGAGACTAACGGCAATCATTGACAAAGAGGTTATTATTCACTATAATTAGAGTAAATTCACTGAAAGGGTGGCACAATGATTTTTGAAAAAGTAAAAGATATCATCTCAGAAGAATTAGGTATTGAGGCAGACGATATTAATTTAGATTCTGATTTATCAGATGATCTAGGCGCAGATTCATTAGATGCGATTGAATTAATTATGGAGATTGAATCTCAGTTTGATATCGAGATTGCGGATAGCGAAGCAACAAAAATTAAATCTGTAAAAGACATTGTTGATTACCTAGAAAGTTTAGAAGAATAATACTCAGGAGACTGAGTATTTTTTTTCTTTATACAACTAAATGTGTTACAATAGAGATAATGATGAGGTGAAAGTATATGAAGAAATTATTACTAATTGATGGGTCTAACATCATGTTTCGAGCATATTATGCAACAGCATATTCAGGACAACTAATGAAGAATTCTAAAGGGCAGTATACCAATGCTATTTTTGGTTTTGTAAACATGATGAATTCAATAATTAGTGAGCCATTCACACATATATTGGTGGCGTTTGATAAAAGTGGTAAAACATTTCGCCACGATACATACGCTGATTATAAAGGTGGCCGTAAGCCGATGCCAGAAGAATTTAAATCGCAAGTTGAGTTGATTAAATCTTCATGTGATGTCTTAGGCATCAAAAAATATGAACTAGAATTAATTGAAGCAGATGACATCATCGGGACATTAGCGAAGTCATACGAAGATGATTTTGATGAAATTGAAATTATCAGCAACGATAAAGATCTCTTACAGTTAGTCAATGGTAAAGTAACGATGCGCTCTTCTAAAAGAGGGATGCAAGATTATATTTCTTATACAAAAGAGTTGGTTGAAGAATCCTTAGGTATTTCACCGAATCAAGTGACTGACATGAAGGGCTTAATGGGAGATTCAAGCGATAATTTACCGGGTATTCCTGGGGTTGGTGAAAAGACCGCAGCCAAACTGTTAAAAGAGTATGATACATTAGAAAATGTCTTCGCACATAAAGACGATATCAAAGGCAAACTCGGCGAACGTGTTAGAGAACATGAAGAAATAGCGAAAACATGTAAACAAATCGCAACAATCAAGACGGATGTTGAATTACCATTTACACTAGACGATATTGAATTCAAAGGTGAAGACGAAACAGCATTGATGGACTTTTATCAAGAACTTGAACTTCATTCACTGATTAAACGGTATAAAAAGAAGCACAATGTCCCTCAAAAACAAGAAGTAAATTACACGATTATAGATGATGTTTATGCCCTTGATGATATTTTAATTGATCGGACTTTTTTAACACTTGAAACATTTCATAGTTATTATCATAAGGCTGACAAACTAGGCTTTGGTATTGTAAATGATAACGGTCAATTTTTTGTACCTTACGACTTAGTTAATCAGTCTTTACAATTTCAAATGTTTCTTAATGATCCGCGTCTAGATAAATACGTATATGACCTTAAAAAAATCCGGGTCTGTTTATTACAAGATGATTTAGACATTAAAGGTGTTCGATTTGATTTATTGCTCGCAGCTTATGTGTTGAATCCGAGTAATACAAAGGACGATTTTAAGGTGATTGTATCGCATTTTGATTATGACGATATCGCATACTATGAAGAGGTGTATGGTAAAGGGGCAAAGTATCATATTCCTGAGCAAACAATCTATGCTCGTTATGCCGTTAAAAAAGCGGTTGCGATGCAAACGTTAATGCCGAAATTAAACAAGCAATTACGCGATAATGATCAATATGAATTATTTAGTGATATTGAATTGCCACTTGCTAGTGTCCTGGCAAAAATGGAGTTTGACGGTATCTTGATAGATCAAGACAAACTCCAGGATTTGAATGACAATTTACAATCACGAATTGATGACATCACACAAGAAATTCATAATATTGCTGGGGAAAAATTTAATGTTAATTCTCCACAACAACTTGGTGAAATCTTGTTTGATAAATTTGATTTGCCGTTTAAAAAGAAAACAAAGACAGGATATTCAACAAGCATTAATATCCTTGAAAAATTGATTGACCACCATCCGATTGTTCCTAAAATTATGACCTATCGTACACTCTCTAAATTGCATTCAACATACATTATAGGTCTTCAAAATGCAATATTAGAAGATGGTAAAATTCATACCATATATAAACAAGCATTTACATCAACTGGTCGACTCAGTTCAGTCGAACCGAACTTACAAAATATTCCAATCAGATATGAAGAAGGGCGAGAGATTCGTAAAATCTTTATTCCTGAAACAAATCATCAATTATTGGCTGCAGATTATTCGCAAGTTGAGCTACGTGTTTTAGCCCATATGGCAGATGAACCAACGATGATTGATGCATTTAGACAAGATGAAGATATCCATCAAGCAACAGCTAGATTGCTATTTGATAAAGATGATATTTCATCACTTGAACGCCGCCAAGCTAAGGCTGTTAATTTTGGTATTATCTATGGCCAAAGTGCATGGGGATTGAGTGATAGTACGGACTTGAGCCAAAGTGACGCAAAAACATTTATTAAACGCTATTATGAGCGGTTCCCAAATATTAAAGCTTTTATGGATAAGGTTATAACACATGCCGAGGATGAGGGCTATGTGGAAACAATGTATCACCGTAGACGTTATCTACCAGAATTACATTCAAGCGTATATATGCAACGTGAAGCAGGGAAGCGGAATGCCATGAATGCCCCCATTCAAGGGACTGCAGCTGACATAATTAAAATTGCTATGATTCAATTATCAAAAAAAATGCAAGCCAAAAAAATGCAATCTAAAATGTTGCTTCAAATTCATGATGAGTTGGTATTTGACTTGCATCCTGATGAAATTGAAGAAATGCAACACCTTGTAAAAGAAACAATGGAACACTGTATTGATTTGAATGTACCATTAAAAGTTGATCAGAATACTGGTCCAAACTATTTTGAAACAAAGTAGGAAGCCTATGAAATTAAAACAAATTATGTACCGCAGTTTTGTGGTAAACAGTTTATTAATTGTAATCAAGATTATATCAGGATTCATATTTAACAGTGTCGCTTTAGTCGCAGATGGGGTCCACAGTATCAGCGATCTATTAAGTGATGTCTTTGTTATCTTAGGGATTGGACATTCTTTTAAACCAGCTGATGACGACCATCCATTTGGTCATGGAAAATTTGAATATGTCTTAAGTTTACTCTTAGGGTTATC
>JAIPGE010000039.1 GCA_021736285.1 Candidatus Izemoplasma sp. | reverse complement strand
AGTTGCGACTGTAAAGGCAAAACCAATTAATTTATTATTTGTAAATACACCTTTTAACTTCGCCATTTCATCGGTAAATAATTGTCGTTCAATGACTGTGATGGTACCAAATAAAATTAGTTTACTGAATCCATTTAACGCCACAAGCATAACCCCAAGTTCGGTTAAGCCATGAACAAAGACAATAACCGCAATTCCAGCTTGTGCAATTGAACTATAGAGTAAAATATGTTTGACGTGAGTTGATGCATAAGCCATCGCTTCGCCAGCAACAATAGTGACAACCAAGATGACAGATACAATGGTTAACAGTGTGTCATTAAACACAAATAATTCCGTTAACACCCGTCCAAAGACAAGGACCATTGCACTCGCATAAACACTCGCAATCATTGGTCCACTTAACGGATTGCTACTTTCTAATATACCTTTGACCCAAGCATTGAATGGCAATAATTTAGCTTCAACACCAAGTCCGATAAATATAAAGAGTAATGGCAAACTGACAATTAATGGATCTGTTTGACGAATCAGTGTGCTTAAGACCCCGAGGTTTAACGTGTGGAACATACCATATAAAATAACAAGTCCAAGTAAGTAAAATGCACTTCCGATTGTTCCTAATACTAAATAATGAAATGTTGCTAGTGGTTTTTTATTGGTTGTTGTAATAAGATAAGCTGAAATACCTGCAATTTCTAAAAAGACGAATAAATTAAATAAGTCTCCTGTTAAAATTAAGCCATTTAACCCAGCTAAACTTATTAATAACACCGATCCCAATTGTTTATAATCACATAGTGCTAAAACACTGACTAAGAAAAATAGAACATTGACAATATATAATGCTGTAATCGCATATCCATCAACGATTAATTCAATACCATAAGGGGCAATGAAGTGTCCTATTGAAACTGTACCCATCGGAATATAATCAATCGCAATGACACTGAGAAACGAGATTAACAATAAGAGATATGGTGAAAGTCTTTTAAACAAAATACTTAAAAATCCGACCAATAAGGGAATTGCTATTAATAATACTGCATTCATCTTATTCTTCCCCCATTTCATCAAGATTTAGTGTGCCATATTCGGCATATATTTTTCGTGCTAAGGCAAGCCCTAAAGCAGTAGTTCCAACACCAATAACAATCGCTGTTAAGACCAATGCTTGCGGTAATGGATCAACAAATGCTAGGGCGTTTGTGTTGTTTGTACTCGTGAAGATTGGCGCAAGCCCACCTTCAAAATATCCAACACTAACAATAAAGATATTTAATCCCATTTCTAAAATATTTAATGAGATAATTATTTTAATCACATGACGTTGTGTTAATAAACCATAAAGTCCAATCATAAAGAGGATAATCGCTGCATACTGTAACATTATAATGCCTCCTCTGTTAAGAAATTGTCAATAATACCTGTAATTTCACTACCAACTTTTAGACCAATTAACACATAGATAATTGGAATAATACCGGCACTAAAGAGATTTCCTAAGGTGCCTGTTGGTAAGAAGTTCTCTAAGAAATAACCACCGATAAACAATCCAACGAGTCCAATAATAACATATGTCATACCGGCGAAACTCTCTAATAATTTAAAGCCGGTAACTTTGGTTCTAAATTGATCATCTGCCAAGTAAAGTAACAACACGCTACTGGCGATCATTGTCCCACCTGGAAACCCACCACCGGGTGTGAGATGTCCATGAACAGCGATGAAGATTCCAGTCATCAAGATGATTCCAAATAAAGCACGAGACCCAACACGCAACATAAAGTTAGGTGTGTAATTAAGAGCCATCCGTTTTTTATTTACTCCACCAAGTAACAACGCAACACCAAGTGAACTAATGAATAAAACCGTAATTTCACCAAGCGTATCAAATGAACGATAATCAGCGACAATCGCAGTGACAGTATTTGCTGGCGCACTTTCTAAATCATCTGATTCACCAAAGATAACATCTTGATTCGTGTCTCTAACATCGCGATTAATGTACGCATCACTCGTTGTTTGACGTGGATCATTGTCACCATATTGGGTAAATTGATCATTGCTTTGAAGCGCATAAATAATCATTCCTCCAACAACAATAACAAAGATAAATGCTAGCACATGTTTCATTCTATCTCACCTGTCTTTCTAAATGAAAGAAGTGTAAAAACAAATAAACTGGTAACCAGTCCACTGCCAATCACAGCTTCTGTCACAGCCACATCTGGTGCTTTTAACATCACAAAAGCAACAACCGTTAACATACTGATTCCCGATAGCAACATCACTGATTTAATTAATGACTTACTATTCAGAGCTACAAAAGCCAAGACAATAAGTAAACCACTTACAGCAATTTCAAAAACGTTAATCATTGTCTTCACCACCAAATATGTCTTGTAACTGATCAATAACTAAATTTTTGGGCTTATCGAAAGATAGATAGGCTGCTTTGGCAAGCACACTTGATCCAATGGGATTGGCCAACACAATAAAGATTATAATCAACAACAGTTTTAGCCACCATTCTGGATGGGCAATCATCACACCAATCAGTACCGAAAAGGCACCTAGTGTGGTTGCTTTTGTACCAGCTTGGATGCGGTTAAACACATCTGGCATCCGTAAAATACCCAGTCCACCAAGCAAGTAAAACAAACCACCAATAATCAAAAATATATAACTAATGATTTCCATAATGACCCTCCAAATATCGTGCAAAAACGATCGTTTCTAAAAAGGCTAAAATTGCATAAACAATAGCAATGTCTAAATACAAATTATTATTATAAAAGTGTGCCAAAAGTACGATAGTTCCAATAATAATAATATTAAACGTATCTAATGCAACGACACGATCTGCCGCACTAGGTCCTTTTAATAATCGAACAACTGAAAACAATACACCCAATCCAACGAGTGCAAATACGATTGACGTAATCATTTAAACACCACCCCTAAGATTTTTTCAAATGTTGCGCTGATATGCTTTTTGTTTTCTTCTGCTGTGTTTCCTTTCACATCAACAGTATGAATATAAAGCGTATCGCCTTTAATATCAACACTCAATGTCCCTGGTGTTAATGTAATTGAATTGGCAAGTATTAATTTAGCAAAATCACCTTTTAATTCTGTTTTAATTTTAACAAATCCAGGATTTAAGGGAATTTGGATACTTAATACTCGTTTGGCAACATCAATATTGGATAAAATCAATTGCCAGATAAAAACAGGAATGTAGACAAACCCAAATACGGCCAAACGATATGGCAATTTTACATCAATTTTGTAATCCACATATCGGGCAATAATAAGTGTTAGAATCATCGCAATTAACGCACCAAGAATCAATTCATCAATAACGAATCCTGCCAATAATATGTAAATTACAAAAAGTACCAAAAATGTCGCTACATATTTCATATTACTCCTCCTCACTAATTATTATATATGTTTACTTTAACAACATATTGTTTATTTTCTGAAAATGGCCAAATCAGCCATTTATCAAAAGCTTTGTTTAGTAATTGATCCAAACTATAGAGTCCATAGTCACCAAGTCCCATCCCATATTCACTAACATATCTTTGATAGCGTTGATCCATGTGATCATCATTTAATGCTTCTCGTACTTCTTTGTCAAATTGACTGCCAGTTTCAATTTCAAAAATATCACTAACAACAATCAGTACACTTGCTTTTTTTAGATGACTAACGAGATTATGGTTGAATTGATCAATCACTTCTTGCATCTTGTCCAACATCAACTGCTCTAAGTATTTGATAAAATGTTCTGGTTGATTTTGTTGTCGCAATTGTGAACATGTCAATAACAATTGTTGATACACAAGTTGCGTGTATATAGGACTGACATAGATACAATCAAATGTCTGGTTTTTTAGAAACTGATAGGTCTTTATCTTAGCCATTTTTGTTTCAACAAATTGATCTATTTGTTGATATGTCATATTACGTTGAAAAGTTGTCGCCAAATCATTGAAAAAATTGATGTGTTCAAATCCCGTCACATCAAGCCTTTGGATGTGTGTTCGTTCTTTTAATGATTGATTAATGTTAATTGCGTTAAATGCATTTTGAACAGTTTCAACATCAATATCTGTGATTAAAACATGCTGAAAACTAGACAACAAAAAGGAAAGGGAGAATTCTTGCATTTTCCCCGCCCCGATGATACAAAAGTCATTTTTGCTATCTAGAGGTTCTATTGATTGACGGATAAGAGCATCAATTTGACGCTTAAATGGTGCCATCAATTTATGGTTTGTGATTAAACTATTGTTAATATTATGATTGAATTTTTGAAGGGTATTCATCCTATCACCCACACCTATTATAACAAAGCATAAAGCGCATACAAGAGTTATTTTGCATGCTAATTAGTTACTTTCACTAACAATGGTTTGTACACGCTTTTGTTTGGCGATTTTACGGTTTTGTCTTTTTTTCTTCTTTTATAATTTTTTTATTTAACATTAAAAAAGGATGCTTTTACGCATCCTTTTGACCTGTTTCATCAATAAATTGATTGGTATAAAGTTGATAATAACTTCCTTTTTGAGTAATCAGTTCTTTGTGTGTCCCAGCTTCAATAATTTTTCCTTTGTCAAGGACTAAAATACGATCTGCTTTAACAATTGTTGATAACCGGTGTGCCACAATAAAACTAGTACGACCATTGAGCAATGTATCAATCGCATGTTGAATGCTTTTCTCAGTTTTGGTATCTACACTGCTCGTTGCTTCGTCTAAAATTAGTATTTTGGGGTCCGCAATTAATGCTCTAGCAAAACTGATTAGCTGTTTTTGTCCAACGCTTAACCTAGCGCCACCTTCACCAACCATGGTCTCGTATCCGTCTTCAAACGTAACAATAAAGTCATGTGCTTCAACCAATATTGCTGCTTCAATAATCTCTTCTCTTGTTGCATCTTGATTACCGTATTTAATGTTGTCATAAATTGTACCACTAAAAAGATGTGGGGACTGCAACACATAACCTAGATTAGCATGTAACCACCCAAGAGACCGATCTTTGTAGTCTTTATCGTCAATTAGTATTTTTCCACTTGTTGGTTCATAGAATCGACAAACTAAGTTGACGATCGTCGATTTGCCAGCACCCGTGTGTCCAACTAAAGCAATTGCTTCACCAGCGTTAACGGTTAAATTGAAATTTTCTAAAACTGTTTCACCTTTTGAATATTTAAAGGTAACGTTTCTAAACTCAATCTTGCCATGAAGTTTTTCCCAGTTGTCTCTTTTAAATGTTATGGCATCACCATATGTCTCAATGACCTCATCGGTATCCCAAATTTCTGGTTCCTCTTCAATCAGTGAAATCAAACGTTCCGCAGAAGCTTGTGCTTGTTGGAAACGGGCTAAAATATTCGCCAACTGCATAACTGGTTCAAAGAATGACCCAACGTAGGCGATAAAGACATAAAGCACACCAATTTCAATCATCCCAACAGCCGCTTCATTTCCACCATAATACATAATAAATCCAGTTGTGATTGATGCAATGAATAAGATGGTTGGAAAATAGAGTCCAGCAAATATTGCTGCTCTAATCGAGTGCCGTCGCATACTCGAAGTTAACCGATCAAAATCATTAAAGTTCTGTTCTTCTAAGACAAGTGTTTTGGTTGTTTTTGCCCCAGTAATTCCTTCGTTGAAGGCACCAGTAATTTTCGAGTTTTGTTTTCTAATTTTACGATAAGAATAGAGTATCTTTTTCCGAAAATACACACTCACAAAAATCAAGAATGGTATTGATACCATCACAATTAATGCGAGTTGCCAATTGGTTAAAAACATAAATAATGTAATAAAAATCATCATCAATAGCCCCCATGACAGATCAATCATTCCCCAGGATAAAATATCACTGAGTTTTCTTGAATCGCTTGTCATACGCGCCATAATCCAGCCAACAGGTGTTTTATCATAATATGAAAAGGGTAATTTTTGTAGTTTTTCAAAAGCTTGTTTACGCAGTGTATAGGACAATTTTTGTTGTACTTGGCCAGCATGAATAATAAATGAATACACCATGCCCCCAATGACAAACATTAATACAACGTACGCGCCAATAAAATAAGGCAGTAATGTTAAATCTTTGGTCACCGCGATATTGTCTATTGCATACCGATTAATTTGCGGATAGACCGCATCAGTAATTGCTAAAACAACGGCACTTAAAATACCTAAAATAAGATGTTTTTTAAACGGTCCCATCATCTTGAATATTTTAATCCAAACATTGATGTCAAACTTGGATTCCGTAAATTCTTCTTCATCGATATAGTTCATTAGTTGTCTCCTTTCTCAAGGTCACTCAGATCAATTTCAATGGCTGTTTGAATGTCCCAAAGATGTGAATATAAGCCTTTAGATTTAAGCAATTCCTCATGGTTACCAATCTCACTGATTTTTCCTTCTTCTAACACAATGATTTTATCAGCTTCCATGGCACTTGTAATCCGGTGTGTGATAATGAAGACAGTTGTGTCTTTCCAATATTTATTTAACGCACGTCGAATTTGAATATCTGTTTCTGTATCAACAGCGCTTAAACTATCATCAAAGATTAATACTGGTTTATCATCAAGTAACATACGGGCAATGGCAACACGTTGTTTTTGGCCACCACTTAATGTGACACCTCGTTCACCAACAATTGTTTCATAACCGCGTTCAAAACCACCGATATCGTCATGTAATGCAGCAATCGTAGCTGCTTTATAAACTTTTTCTTTTGGTGCTTTTTGATCCATAATGCCAATGTTATCATACACAGTTCGACTGTATAAGAATGGTTCTTGCATAATAATACCCACATTTTTACGTAAATGTTTCTTGTTAATCTGATGAATTGGTACACCATCCACTAATATTTCACCTTTTGAAACTTCAAGCAGGCGAACAAGTAAGTTAATAAGTGTTGATTTACCACTACCAGTGCGTCCAATTATAGCTATACTTTCACCTTGTTTGGCATCAAATGAAACACCTCTTAAAAGTGGTTTATTATCATCGTCAAATTGGAAATGAACATCTTTAAATTCAATGTGACCTTGGATGTCAAGGGTATTTGTTGAATCATCTTTGTGTTCTGAAGGATTGTTCATAATCTCATCTATCCGGTCTAGTGCCACTGTTGTTTTACCAAACTCACCAACAATTCGACCAAGTTGTCGCATTGGCCAAACAATCATTCCAATGAATGTTAAAAACGCAACAAATCCACCAATTGTGAGTGCTCCTGTAGTTGTTAAATAAATCCCCACAGATAATGTGATGGCGTATTGAATGAAAATAATAAAATCTGTGCCACCCCAGAAAAAGGCCATCAATTTTAATAGACGGAAATCTTCTTTTAGATAGGTTTGACTCTTTTTATCAAACTGATCAATTTCATATTGTTCACTCGCGAATGCCTTAACAACACGAATACCTGTCACACTTTCTTGGAGTGTTGTGGTCATTTTTGCTTCAGCATCTTCAACGCGTCGGAAGATTATTTTAACATATGAAAAATATATAAACGCAGCTAAGAAGATGATTGGCGTAATGATTACTGAGAATAATGTCATTGTTACATTAACCCGTGACATCTGATAGATGGTTAAAGAGACGAGGAAAAAGAGTCGAAAGATCTCAATCATCTGTTCACCGATAAAAACACGGAACGTTTCAACATCGGTTGTACAGCGTTGAATTAAATCTCCTGTCTCTGCGTGAGAATGGTATGTAAAAGATAAATCCTGTAAATGGGTATATAATGTGTTTCGCATATTGTAAGCGACGTTTTCTGTAAACTTAGCGTTAATAAATCGTCTCAAAAAAATGATTGTTACTCTAAATAATGTGTACATTACGTACACTAAGGCAACAATTAGTAATTGTTCTTGTACGGTGTCACCACCAAAAAGAGCGGTAATAAACTTAGGTAATGCGCTTGGTTCATCACCAAATATAGTGTCAATAATATGGGTCAGAAACAATGGTGTTAAGGTTCTGAAATACTGAAGTGCAATCAGCAAAACAACCGTTGTTGCATAGATTTTTTTATACCCATAAATCCATTTTAATATTTGTTTTAGTCGTTTCATGTCTATACCTCTTTTTCTGCTTGTTCTAAGATGTCAAAATAAGATCGTTCTAATGCACTGATCTCTTTTTGAATATTAGTAATTTTTGTTTGTATTTCTAATCCTTTATTGGGATCTAAATAATTCGTTTTTTCATAAGATGCTTCTTTTAAAGTATGTAACTGTTCCTCTAGTTGATGAATTTTCGTCTCAACCTCTTTTAATGACTGTTTATGGTTGATAGCATCTGTTTGTGTTAATTTGTGTGATGATGGCGATGAAGGTTTATTCTTATCTTTTAAATATTGCGTATAAAATGAATCAAAATCACCTTCATGGACATAATAGTTATCATGTGCTAAATAGATAATTTTTGATGCGATACGGTTAATAAAATACCGATCATGTGACACAAACAATACTGGGCCTTCAAATTGCTCAATGACATCTTCAATAATATCTTTGGTGTCAATATCGAGATGATTTGTCGGTTCATCTAAAATCAACAAATCAGGTTTTTCTAACATTAATAAAAGCAATTGTAATCGAACTTTTTCACCACCACTTAAAACGTGTATTTGTTTATCTAAATCATCATCAAAAAATATAAACCGCGCCGCATAACTTCTTACATCATAATTCGTAAAGCGGGGATGTAAGTCGTGAATTTCTTCGAAGACAGTTTTTGAACTATTTAAGGTACTTTGGTTTTGATCAAAATATCCGATACGATACCGACGTAAAAACTTGATGTCACCAGATAGTGGATCTAGTTTATTACGAAGCACGTTAATCAATGTCGTTTTCCCTGTCCCATTTGGACCAACAATACCCAACTTTTCATATCCACGCATTATAAAATTGACATCTTTTAATAAGATGTTATCTTTAAATCCAATGTTTAAATGTTCGGCCTTTAAGACGATATCTGTTGTGGCACGTTTGCCTTCTAAGTTCATTTTTACGCGTTGTTTAGATTGCTTTGGTTTATTAATTTTATCCATTCGATCTAATTTTTTAGCGCGATCTTTCGCGATTGAAGCCCGTTTGGCGTTATATCGGAAGCGATCAATAAAACTTTGTAAATGGGCAATTTCTTTTTGTTGTTTTTCATAACGTTTTAATTGAAGTTCATATCGTTTAAGTTTTTCTTCTTCATAGTGTTCATAATTACCATGATAGATATGTGATGTATGATGATCAATTTCAATAATTTGATCACAGACTTTACTGATGAAATATTTGTCATGAGTCACAATTAACAATGCCCCTTCAAAGCGACATAAGTAGTCTTCTAACCAACTGATAATCTCGATATCTAAATGATTTGTTGGCTCATCTAGAATCAGTAAATCTGGTTCTTCTAATAAGATTTTAGAAAATGCAATACGTGTTTTTTCACCA
The DNA here is from genome assembly GCA_021736285.1 of Candidatus Izemoplasma sp. Lineage (GTDB taxonomy): Bacteria > Bacillota_I > Bacilli_A > Izemoplasmatales > Izemoplasmataceae > JAIPGF01. Next base: position 463 of record JAIPGE010000039.1, on the reverse strand, counting down.
CCACTAAAAGTATGAATTTGACGATCATATTGATCTTTTGTAAATCCAAATCGTGTTAAAACATAATCAATTTTATAAGGGTACTCATACCCCCCTTGAAAACGATAGGATTCTTCTAATTTTGCATACCGATCTATTAATAATTGATCATGCGGATTGGCACTCAATTGATGTGTCACATCATCGATATTTCGTTTAAGATGAATCAAATGCTCAAACACGGCAAGCATTTCATCATAAAGGGTATGATTAGGATGATGTAAAACTGCTTGTGACAAATACCCAATGTGTGCTTGTTTGTTTTTATGAATGACACCATTATCAATAACTTCTTCACCAATAATCATTTTTAGTAACGTTGACTTTCCCGTCCCGTTTTTTCCAATTAATGCAATTTTATTATTTGTATTTATATCAAACGAAATATTAGAAAACAATATTTCGCCAGTAAATTCTTTTTGTA
>JAIPGE010000038.1 GCA_021736285.1 Candidatus Izemoplasma sp. | reverse complement strand
AACGGCGATTCCAGATCCTTTTGAAATATATCCTTTAATTCTATCCCCAGGTATTGGTGTACAACAATTCGAGAGTTTAATACTCGGATTGTCAATCCCTTCAACAATGATATTTGAATCACTTTCACGATCAACATAAACACTGTCATTGATACGTTGAATGAGTTCATCTTCTGTATAATCACTTTCACCGACAAGTAGGTTAACCGCAGATTTAGGACTGATTGTGTTTTTACCAATTTCATAATACAAGTCTTCAATTGTTTTGGCACCTTTGTTGGTAAAAAATTCCGCAATCATATTATCGGTTAATTTAATTTCAACATTCCGCCGTGATAATTCTTTTTGAAATTCTTCACGACCAACATCAACGAGATAGTTTCTACGACGCTTGTTTAAAAAGTTTTTGATTTTTGATTTTGCATTTGATGTTTTAACAATTTTTAACCAGTTATCATTTGGCCCAAATGAATTTGTACTGGTTTTAATGTTACACACATCACCGGTTTCAAGTTGGTAATCGAGTGTGACAATTTTACCATTAACAATCGCACCTACAGTGCGAATACCAACTTCGGTATGAATTCGAAAGGCAAAATCAATTGGTGTAGATCCTTTGGGTAAATCAATAATATCACCATCTGGTGTAAAGACGTAGACATTTGATTGAAAGATATCATCTCGGAGTAAGTTAACGACATCACTTTCGTTATCTGCTTCTTTTGTAAATTCAACCAAATCGCCAAACCAGCGTAATTTTTTTGATATTTCATCGGTCATTTTAATGCCTTGTTGATTTTCTTTATAGGCCCAATGAGCTGCCACACCATACTCTGCGATTTCATCCATTTGGGCAGTTCTGATTTGAATCTCATAAATTTTACCATTGGCAATGACACTGGTGTGTAAGGATTGATACAAGTTGGGCTTAGGCATTGCAATATAATCTTTAAATCGATTTGGAATCGGTGTCCATTTTGAATGGATTATTCCTATTGTACTATAACAGCCTTCGACCGAATCAACTATGACACGGAGTGCCAATAAATCATAAATATCTTCAAAGTCTTTGTTGCGTTTAATCATTTTTTTATGAACAGAATAAATATTTTTAATGCGTCCTTTGACATTGCATTTAACATTGTTTTCAGACAATAGATATTCAAGATTTGTCTTCATAATGTTTAAATCGCTTTCCCGATTTTGTTTGGTATCAGAAATCATTCTAGCAATTCGTTTATACCGATCAGGATTGATGTATTTAAATGCTGTATCTTCAAGTTCTGCTTTCATGACATACATCCCTAACCGGTGGGCAAGAGGTGCATAAATTTCCATTGTTTCTTTGGCGATTCGTTTTTGTTTCTCTTCACCTAAAGACCCGAGCGTTCGAATATTGTTTAACCGATCTGCAAGTTTTACAATGATTACTCGAATATCACGAGACATTGCAAGCAACATTTTTTGATAGTTTTGTGCTTGTGCCATTTTTTTCTCTGTTTCAGTGTTCATGCCTTTAAATTTGTATTGGCCTAATTTTGTAACACCTTCAACAAGTAATGCCACTTCACTACCAAAACGCTCTTCAATGTCTTGATGTGATCCTGTGGTGTCTTCAATGACATCATGTAGCAGTCCGGCTATAATAGTTGTTGGATCGGTTTTATATTCGCTTAAAATTATCCCAACATCAAGGGGATGAACGATGTATTCTTCGCCACTTTTGCGCATTTGTCCATCGTGTTTTCTTTTGGCATACAAATGCGCATCTCTTATCGCTTTAAGATGCGTTTTATCTGTAATATAGGTTTCTACATTGTTCATTAAGACGTCTACTCTTGATGTTGCCATCGAATCACCTTCTAATAACTCATTAATGTTTTTACGTTATACGCTTGTAATTTATCGCGTCCATTTAAGGCGGTTAATTCAATTAAAAATGCAATACCAGCAACTACTGCACCTGAGGCTTGAACCAAATTAATGGTTGCTTCAATGGTACCACCGGTTGCGAGCAAATCATCGATAATTAAAACACGTTGCCCGGGTAGAATATCCCCTTTATGTAAACATAAAGTGTTTGATCCATATTCTAAATCATAACTATAATCAATTGTTTCACGAGGTAATTTATTAGGTTTACGAACGGGAACAAACCCTATTCCTAATTGGGTTGCAACAGGACACCCAAAAATAAATCCGCGTGCGTCTGGCCCAACAATAATATCGGCTTTAATTTCTTTAGTAAACTTAACAAATTGATTGGTTGCATATTGAAAGGCTTTTCCATTACCAATCAAGGGAGTGATGTCTTTAAATTGAATTCCTTTTTTTGGAAAATCCGGAACGTTTGCAATATAATCTTTTAAATTCATGTGTTTCCTCCAATTTTTAACGTAGTTTCATTATATCAAATAATAGTGAAAAGCGATATTCAAATTAATTTATAATCTTCAATTAAGATTTGTTTTTTCGTTCTTCCACGAAATGTATTGTAGTCTAAACGGCCTAATAAAGCAACGTGACGATGATCTTTGATTGCGTGATAAAGGGCAGAATTATTAAAAAAGATGGCTTCAGTATCCGAATCAATAATCAATTTTGTATGTTCTCCTTTGATTAAATAAATTTGATGGGCATATAGATGATCAAAAACAAACAAGGCATCTTTTAAATCGTATTCTTCTAGTTCAAAGATGGTGTTTAAGGTTACTTCTTCAATATTTAAAGTACCTTCGGCTAACGTTACTGTGTCTTTAATTGCTTTTGGTATGTAGGAGTTAAATAGTTGAATGAAAGTTGTTAAGTGTTCTTTTTTAAACTCTAAACCAGCGGCACTTTGGTGTCCGCCATAGCGCAATAATATCTGACTGATTTCAGATAAAATATAGTGGACATCCACTCCGTTATAAGATCGAATACTTCCTTTATAAGTAAAGTCTTCCTCCTTTAAAACGACAGCTACCTTGTTATACTCGTTGGCTAGTCGACTCGCGACAATACCCACAACACCTTCATGCATTTGTGGAGAATGAACAATAAGTGAGGGGTGATCTAAATCAATTGTTTGTGTTGCTAAATCATACAATCGTTTGGTTAATGCTTTGCGGTTATTGTTAATCTCCTCAATCCGTTTGATGAGTTGCAAGGCTTCTTTTTGGGTCTTACTTTGAAGTAACTCAACAGCTATTTTAGCTGATTTCATTCGACCACAGGCATTTAATCTTGGTGCAATTTGAAATTGGACATCGGCCACACTAGGTGATTCGATTTTTAAAAACTTAATTAATGTTCTTAATCCAATGTTGCTTGAATGGATTAACCGGTTTAATCCAACATTCACAATTGCTCTGTTTTCATCTATTAATGGCATCATATCAGCAATGGTACCTAGTGCAGCAAGATCACTATAGTCAAGTGCGTCTTCACCTAGTAATGCCATACTTAGTTTAAATGCAACACCTACACCTGCAAGGGGTTTAAAAGGATAATCAGATAAACTCGTGTGTAGACAGGCAGTTGCTTTTGGGATATCTTCTTCAACTTCATGATGATCGGTCACAATAACATCGACATGATTGGCCATAAGAATGGCGATTTCATCATGTGATTTGATACCGTTATCAACCGTGATGACTAAATTAAATTCACTGTTAATAATATCATATGTTTTGCTTCGTGTTAAGCCATAGCCATTGACAAATCGATTGGGAATATCATATTCAACATGACCACCTAGCGTCTCTATTGTTTGGAACATAATACATGTGCTTGTGATGCCATCCACATCGTAATCACCATAAATTAATATTTTGTCTTTGTTTTGAACGGCTTTCATAATACGATCAACAGCTTTTTGCATATCATTAACTGCGTATGGATCATAAAAATCTGCTTCGTTTAAATTAAACAATGCCTTATAATCAGTAATGCCTCGACTGCTGTAAATCGTTTTGACCAATTCATCAATATCGAGATGGGGATTCTTAACTTTCCATTTACTCATAATCGTCTCCTAACTTAGGAGATGCGTTGACCCTTACATTTTTTTAGGGACGGATACTCCAATTAATGATAACGCATCTGTTAATACTATTTGAGTGGCTTTGAGTAAAGCCAATCGTTCATGTGTCTTTTGTAAATTATCGGTAATGAATTTTTCATTGTTATATAAACTATGAAACGCTGTTGCGAGTTTGTGAATATAGATTGTTAATTTGTGTGGACTACGGGATAACGCACTTGATTCTATCGTTTCTGGATAAGCAGCAAGAATGCTTAATAACTCATTAATTTTCTCATTATTAAGTGTGTCAAAGGTCGTTATATTTGAGGGCAATGTGATGCCTTCTTTTTCTGCTTGAACAAAAACGCTATGAATTCTTGCGCCTGCATATTGGACATAATATACAGGATTTTCAGTCGTTTTTCGAATTGCTAAATCGAGATCTAAATCCATTTGTGTATTTAGACTACGCGCTGCAAAGAAATATCGGATTGGATCTTTACCGACTTCATCGAGTAAATCACGAAGCGTAATTGCTTTTCCACTGCGTTTGCTCATTTTGACTTCTTTACCATCTTGTATGACTTTTACCATTTGTAAAATATCGACGTCTAAAATATCTTTTTTACCGCTAACGATCTCAATCGCAGCTTTTAGACGATCAATGTAGCCATGGTGATCAGCACCTAAAATGTCAACTAATTTATCAAACCCGCGTTTGATTTTGTTGTGATGATAGGCAATATCCGGTGTTAAGTAGGTGTATGTGCCATCGCTCTTTATAATAACACGGTCTTTTTCATCGTTAAACTCTGATGTTTTTAACCAAATAGCACCGTCTTTTTCATAGGTATAGCCTTTGTCTTTTAATAATGTTAGGGTATTTTTAATATCATTGTTTTGATATAACGATTTTTCATGGAACCACACATCAAATGAGACATTAAAACGATTTAAATCTTCTTTTAACTCATTCAGCAAGGTGTCAACACCAAAAGATTTAAATATATCGTATCCATCTTCATTAATGTATTTGTCACCGTAGGCTGCTTTAAAAGCTTTTGCAGTTTCAACAATATCTTGGCCATGGTAACCATCTTCTGGAATTTCGATTGCAACGTCAAACAGTTGTTTGTATCTGGCTTCAATGCTTTTGGCTAACTTATCAATTTGATTGCCACCATCATTAACGTAATATTCTTTTGTGACATCATAGCCTGCTTTGGTCATAATGCGTGCCAAACTATCACCAGCTGCAGCGCCTCGTGCATGACCAATATGTAATGCACCAGTTGGATTAACACTCACAAATTCAATATTAACTTTGGTATCCTGCTTAAGAGTTAATGCGCCATATGCTTGTCCTTTTTGGATGATTGTAGGAATGATATCTTGTAAAAAATCCGTTTTGATAAAGAAGTTAATAAAGCCTGGACCAGCAATATCAATTGTTTTGATTGGAAGTGACGATACATCTAAGGTATCGATTACTTCCTTTGCAATTATTCGTGGTGCTTTTCGAGCGATACGAGCATATTGCATAGCAACATTTGTAGACAAATCACCATTTGACTTATCTTTTGGGGTTTCAATTGTGATGTGAATTGTTTCATCATAGTATCCTAATTGTTGTAACGCGTTAATGATTTCAACTTTTAGGCCTTTTTGTAACGTTAGTAAATTCATTGTTTTGCACCTCTTTATAGAAATTTTAAAGTTATGTTTAAGGGGGTATCGGCTTCGGTTAGTGTCGTAACAATAATGAAATCGACACCTGTTAAGGCGATGCGTTCAATATTGTTTAGGGTAATCTTGCCACATGTTGTAAGTAATTTATCGTGATTATGAGCAATACAACTTTCCATCATATTAACAGGCATATTATTCAATCGAATAATATCTGCTTTTGTTAATACGGCTTCTTTGTATTCTTCTAATGTATTGACAACGACTTCAATTTTAACTGTTTCAGGAGTGTGGTTAACTGCTTTACGAACAGCTGATGTTATACTACCAGCTTGTTTAATATGAACGGCGTCTAAAACCACTTGATCACTTAATGAAAAGCGATGATTAATGCCACCGCCATCAACAACAGCTCGCTTTTCAAACCATCTGAACAGCGGTGTGGTGTGTCTTGAATCAAGGATTAATGCATCTGTATTTTTAATTGCTTCTACATATGATTTTGTTAGTGTAGCAATGCCACTCATGCGTTTTAGTAGATTTAAGGCGACGTGACATCCTTTTAATAAATCCAAGGCATTCCCATAAAGAATAGCGATAACATTCTCTGCTTCAACACGCATTCCATTGTGATTAATAATTTTTACTGTGATATTGGGATTAATCAAGGTGAATAACCGTTTAACATAGTCAATGCCACTCACAATGCCGTCTTCTAAAGCTATTATCGAAACTTCTAACATCTCTTTATCAAACAAAAATTGGCTGCTTACATCACCACTTGGTGCGTCTTCTTCCAAAGTGCGGTTAAGCATTTCATCTATTTTGTTTTCCATCTGTTGTACCATTAAATTTTAAGATCCAATTGTTCAAATTTAAATTGTTTCTTTTTCGGCTTAGTCAAACGCATCCATTTTGCACTTCTTCCTTTACCAATTGGTCGAATTGCGCCTTCATCTCGAAGGCGTCGTAGAGTTCTATTGATCGTTGAATCTGAAACGAACGGATGTTTTTGACGCAAATCCTCTTTACTGAAAACATCTTCAAATTTCAATATTGTATTTTCAATATTATTTGTTTTATTTAAATGTTTATCAAATTCATAATCTCTTACCAAGTAGCGTAAGGTCTGATAAGATTCATTGGCTCCTTTGAGTAAGAAGCGATGTAATGGTAAGACTTGTGCTAATCCTTCTGAATAGTTAAATGATGACTGTAACACAACTTGATTAAAGACATCGCGTTGGGTGTAAATATATTTCATGAAACTAACATACTCATACACCTCATAACCATTGGACAACAATAAGATATAGAGCACTAATAATCCAATTTCTTCGTTCTTATCATAAAATGGTTTGATGTGTAGAAAATCGATATAAAAATTAACGATTAAATAACTCGCTTCGTAGGATTCGTTTTCCAAATGATCATTGAGCAACTTTACGGTTTTTTCTAATACATCACGTGCATTAGTAAAAGTCTCATGTAGGAGTGATGTTAAGGGAGACTCGTTTTTTAATTTTCGAAATTGACAATTCTTTTTCGGAATGATATCGGTATATAAAAACTGCATTAAATCTTGTATCTCATTTGTCAATAACTGAAATGTGGAAATGTCATCATGAATTTTATGAAAGACATTTTTCAAGTTTTTGATAAGCTGTTCGTTTTTATTTTTGGGTTTGACGTCTTTAAAAACCAACGATTTGAATCGTCTATTACTAATATCTATTTGAAAGATTTTAGCAAAATAATAAATATCATTCTTGATTGTCTGCATTACAATTGTCTCATAATCATCATTGAGTATGTTATGATTTTCTTGATTGGTTCCAATCGATTGATAGACTTTGATGTAATTCATGACAATATCGTTTGGAAGTTGTGTGCGTTTAATATTATTTAGACATTTCATAAAGTGTCCTCCAATGATTTCATAGTCATTATTATTTTACTATATTTAACGTATTTTTGGAAGATATTCCACTTTATTTATGGTCATACTTGAATATTTGAATATAATCAGTACAAAAAGTAGCGAAATCGCTACTTTTTGTTTTATTCATCAAATAATTTTTGTTGAATTGCTTCGTGATCATCTTCCTTAACGTAATCACTAAGTGGTGGAATTTCATTGTCTTCTTCCATTGGTTCAATTCGCATATAAAGTGGATTCCCATCAGATTTTTTCAAAAATTTCCGACCATTTTCAGTACGATCAATTTTAATATCAAAGGCACTGATATCGATGAAACCAATATTGGTATTGATTCGAATTGATGCACGATTCTTATATTGCGTCGCATTCATCAGGCACGCATCGACAATTCGGTACGGGTTAGATTTAACAACTTTATATAACTGTATTCCCTTATTCGTACGTTTTTTCTTATCAACTGTTGTGATGTCAACGCGTTTAATGGTACCACGATTGGTTAAAATTAAAAGATCATGATGTGGTTTTAAAATGATTCCTGTACTCAGTTTATGTTTTGGTCCAAGATTCATCGCCTTAACCCCTTTTGCTGCGGTTGAGGTGATAGGAATTTCATCGAGATTCATTCTTAGTCCGAGACCACGCTCACTGAGAATTAAGACTTCTGTATCTTGCGTTTCAGTTGTATCAATTGAAACAACTTCATCACCATCATTTAACGTAATAGCTCGAATTGTTCGCGAGTATCTTGAAACATCAAAATCTTTTAATATTGTTTGTTTGATTAAATTATCCCGGGTTACAAAGAGTAATTGCATTGGATCATCAAACTCTTTTACAGCGATAACTTTAATGATATGTTCATCATTTAACTGAACGATATTATTGATATGTGTACCCAGTTCACGCCATTTATAAGTCGGTACCTTAAAAACAGGGAGATAAATATAATTTCCTTTGTTAGTAAAAAGTAACAGTGTATTTAGTGTTGAAACCTCTTCTTCAAACAATAATGAATCTGTTTCTTTTAGGTTTTGATTTTCCGTTGCACGATAAGAACGAATTGATGTTGATTTGATATATCCATCTTTACTGATACCAACGACAACTTGTTCATCAGCGACGAGTTCTTCTTCTTGTATCGTTATTTTTTCAATTTCATCTTCAATAACAGTAAGTCTTTTAGATGAAAGTATTTTACGTATTGCACGTAATTCCTTAACAATAACAGTTTCAAGTTCAACTTCATTTTTTAAAATGATATTGAGGGCATCAATTGTCTTATTAAGTGTTGCTTTTTCGCCTTGTAATGCAGTAATATCTGTTGTTGATAAACGGTAAAGTTGCAATGTAACAATCGCTTCTGCTTGTTCATCGGTAAACTGAAATTGCTTCATTAATTGTTTTTTCGAATCTTTTTTGTTTTTTGAGGCACGAATCACTTTAATTACTTCATCAACAATATCAACCATACGGATGATACCATCAACTATATGCAATCGCTTTTTGGCTTTATGTAATTCATAATTACTTCGATTTGTAATAACTTCTTTTTGATGAAGAATATAGGCATCAATAATCTCAAATAATCCCATTAACTTAGGGCGTTTATTGCTTATCGCAACCATGTTATAGTTGTACGATTTGGTTAAGTCTGTTTTTTTATGTAAGAAATTTTCAATGACTTCCGGATCAAATGTTTTTTTCACTGAAATTGAAATCCGGAGACCTTGACGGTCTGATTCATCACGGACTTCTTCAATACCATCAATCTGTTTTTTAATTCGAATGTCATCTATCCGACGCACTAGAGTTGCTTTATTAACTTCATATGGCAATTCTGTTACAATTATCTTTTGGTCTTCAATGGCCGTTTTTGATTTAACAATAATGCGTCCTTTTCCTGTTTCAAAGGCTTGTCTGATTTGGTCTTTACCTTGGACAATCGCACCAGTTGGAAAGTCTGGACCTTTTACTATTTTTAGGGCTTGATCCATTGTTAATTCATGGTTTTGCAAGCGTTTAATCACCAAATTAATGATTTCATCAATGTTGTGCGGTGGTATTTCAGTTGCATACCCCGAACTAATTCCTTGGGCACCATTACACAACAAATTAGGATATCGTGAGGGTAATACTGTAGGTTCATATTCCTCATCATCAAAGTTTGGTACAAAATCAACAGTCCGTTTATCAATATCGTTGATTAATTCTTCACTAGCCTTACTCATCCGTGCTTCAGTGTATCGCATCGCAGCGGCACTGTCACCATCAATTGACCCTTTGTTACCATGCATGTCAACCAGCAGAGTACGTGTTTTCCATGGTTGTGATAATCTTACCATCGCATCATACACAGAAGAATCTCCATGAGGATGATATTTACCAATGACGTCTCCGACTATACGAGCTGATTTTTTATAAGGTTTATCATGAAACATACCCAATTTATACATCGCAAATAGAATACGACGTTGTACAGGCTTTAATCCATCACGAACATCGGGTAATGCCCGGTCTTGAATAATGTATTTTGAATATCGGGCAAAGCGTTCACCAACAATATT
>JAIPGE010000037.1 GCA_021736285.1 Candidatus Izemoplasma sp. | reverse complement strand
CCAATAAGGTAAGATGATACAATTCCAGTTGCTAAAATCAATACCGGGATCAAACTTGATTCCATCCCTGTTGATATCCCAGCAATGATGTTGGTCGCATGTCCTGTTTCTGATTGTTTCGCGATATTTTTAACATGTCGATAATCAGATGATGTGTAATATTCAGAGACAAGACCAATTAATACACCAACCGATAGACCAATGATAATACTAAAGAATGGGGCAAATCCAAATTTAAAGTCAAGAATATTCATAAATGTACCTCTTGGATCGGTGTATAATGCTGAATTAATCGTATCCAAGAACATAAAATTCGCAATAAATGTAAATAAGATGAATAGTCCTGCACTTACATATGTACCCATCTTAAGTGCTTTAAATGGACTGACACCTTCTTTACCCCTAACAAAGAATGATCCAATCATTGATGCCAAGACACCACTGAAAGCAACGGTTGTCACAAATAAAATACCATTCATTCGTTCTGCAGCAGTAAAGATTAATGCCGCAATTGTTGCAGCTCCAATGACACTTGAGACATACGATTCAAGTAAGTCACTACCCATTCCTGCAACATCACCAACGTTGTCCCCAACGTTATCTGCAATAACAGCTGGATTACGTGGATCATCTTCAGGAATCTCTGCTTCAATCTTACCAACTAAATCCGCAGCAACATCTGCTGCTTTGGTATATATACCGCCACCTACACGACCGAATAAAGCGATTGATGAAGCTCCTAAACTGTATCCAGCAGCATAGGTAATGGCTTCATATGGGTCAAGTCCAAATGCAAATGCTAAAGCAAGTACAATAAAAAGTCCAAGTAATCCAAATCCAACAACGCTCATCCCCATGACACTACCACCTTTAAAGGCGACATCAAGCGCTTTGATAATACCACTTTGTTCTGCCGCAGTGGTTGTCCGTGAATTGGCGTTAGTTGCACTTTTCATTCCGACATATCCTGCCGACAAACTAAACAACGACCCAAGAACAAATGCTAACGCTGTTCCGAGACCATAAAACAAAGCAGAATACTCTGTTTGCGGAACAATAATATTCGTATTACTGTTTACGGTTAACCCAGATATATGATCATATCCATAATAGAATCCGACAAAAATGATGATTGTTGCGATAATAATATAAGAAAAAATAACCTTATATTCACTGCGTAAAAAGGCATGTGCACCTTCTTTAATATAAGAACTAATTTCTTTAACTCGCGCTTCACCTTCATCAAAATTTAAGACTGTTCGATACAAATAAAAAGCATAAATTAATGCTGATAGAGAGATGATGATTCCTAAGCTCAAAAATAAGACTATATTCATGTTGTTACCTCCATTTCATATGTACTATTATACTTTGCTCATAAAAGCGTTGTCAAGGAACGAATTCGAAAGTTTAAAATGAATTCTGTATTCATTGCTAATATCATTATTTTACTCACATATTAGCCTATTTAAAAACACATGAAATTTTAAATATTTCATGTGTTTAATTCTTGAAAAATAATCGTTAATATTTCGCTAATCCGATTTTCTTGTTGTGACAGATGTAAATATCCAATTAATGCTTCAAATCCAGTTGCGGTTTGATAGTCAACACGAGACATATTGGTTGGTTTGCGTGTTGTCGCATTGCGGCCTTTTTTATACATTCTCATCTCTTGTTCAGTTAACTGCTTTTCAATGATACGAAATGCTTTGGCTTGTCCAACTGCGCTTGTATATTCTGTTGCTTGATTATGCATATGGTCAACTTTTTCTGTTCCTGAATTGAGCAAATGGACTCGCACTTTTTGTTCATACACTGCATCCCCAATATAAGCTAGTGTAACACCGTTATAATTTGTCATTAAAGAATGCCTTTGTCTTGTAACTCAGCACGAAGTTTATCCGCTTTTTCAAATTCTTTATCTTGTCGGGCATGTTGCCAATCACGATACAGTTGTTTATCTTTCTTTGGCATAGGTGATACATCTGCTGTTAGTGCAAAGACACTAAAAATTTCATCCATGACTTCTTTCACAGATTTTAACAATTCCAAATCATGTGTTTGTCGTAATATTTGATTGCCAAGTTTGATCAAATCTTGTAACACAGTTATTGCATTTGGAGTGTTAAAATCATTGTCCATCGCTTCTAGAAAATCATGATATAAACTCAATAAGTCAGGATGAATTCTACCTGACCCTTGTAACATATCACCTAAGTCTAATTTAACAAAGACTTGCTTATACAAACGTGATATTTTTTCCCATTCAGTTTGATAGGTCTCTAAGACTTCATCAGTAAATTGAATAGGACTACGGTAATGTGTTGAAAGCGTGAATAACCGGAAGACATTTGGATCAATTTCTAAATCTTTTACTAGAATAACATTGCCTTCGCTTTTACTCATCTTTCCACTACCGATATTTAAAAGACCATTATGCATCCAGTAATTGGCAATGGTGTGGTTGTTTAGAACAAGTGATTGGGCGATTTCGTTTTCATGATGGGGAAACATTAAGCCACTTCCACCACCATGAATATCAATCTTTTCACCAAAAATATCATCAATCATTGCCACACATTCGGTATGCCACCCTGGACGTCCCTCACCAAATGGGGCATCAAATGTAATCCCTTCTTCAGTTTTTTTCCATAAAGTAAAATCAAGTGGGTTTTCTTTTTTCTCATTAATATGTATACGCGCACCTGTTTTTAAATCATCTATGTTTTGATTCGACAAATACCCGTAATCTCTAGCTTTTCCAACTCGAAAATAAACATCACCCTCGACTTGATATGCAAATTCTTTATCTAACATCTGTTGAATATAATCAATAATGTGATCCATATATTCCGTAACGCGTGGTTGAATATAATCTGTTTTCGAATGGACCTTTTCGACATCTTTTAAGAAGGCATTGATGAAGTGGTCAGTGATTTCTTTTTCAGTTTTTTCTAACTCAATTGCTTTGGTAATAATCTTATCGTCAACATCTGTAAAATTTGATACATACGTAACATCATAACCGCGATGTTCAAAATACCGTCTGACCGTATCAAAAAAGATGACTGGACGGGCATTCCCAATATGAATATAATTATAAACCGTTGGGCCACAGACATACATGTTGACCTTGCCCTTGTGGATTGGTTTAAATTCTTCTAATTGATTGGTATAAGAATTAAAAATCTTCATCGCATTCACTCCTTTGTATTTGCATGTTTAAGTTTACCCCTTTTTAAATACTTTGTCAATTCAGATATAATATAACAAAAAAACAGGAGCTTAGCCCCTGTTTGTTAATTCCTTATTAAAGTTTTGTTACATTTGCTGCTTGAGGACCTCTGTCCCCTTCAACAACTTCGAACTCAACTTCTTGACCTTCGTCTAAACTTTTGAACCCTTCAGCTTGAATTGCACTGTAGTGTACAAAGATGTCTAAACCTTCCTCAGAAGTGATAAATCCATAACCTTTTTCAGAATTAAACCATTTTACTGTTCCTGTCATTAAAATAAATCTCCTTTTCTTTCTTTTTCTATCGTTATTATATAATAGAATTTATCTAAATGCAAATGGTTTTTAGCCAATTACATTAGTATGAGCCAACTTATTGATGGTTTTCATGTTATTATTTGTCATTTATCACATTACGTTCTTCACGTAATGCAAGGATATAAACCGTGAGTGCAATTAAAAAAAACCGAATAACGGAAGTAATAAAGGAAACCGTGCTATAGCGTTGTAAAATCAATAGTGTATTGTCAAATGATTGAAGCAATTGAAGACGTAAATAGTTGAAAAACGGCATATTATAGAACATGAAAAAGACAAGTATTATTAAAGTCACACGAACGATGATGTCTTTTTCTATTTGGATGTAATAAATAAGTTGAATAAGGCCATATATTGCGGTAAAAAACCATAATATGTTGAAAACAATAAACCAAAACAATTCGATTGAGAACATCGGAAGCGATTCACTTGTTAATGAAGTATACAATCTAATTATTGTAAAAATGATATAAATTAACGCTATTGCCATAACGGCATATAAGAGTTGTTTTAATCGCTCATCAATTTGAATAAAAAACAATAGTATTATTGGAAACACTAAACTCAGAATACTTACTATAATCCTGTGAACGTGAGAAAATATTAAAGTTGTTCTACCATCTGTTAATGGATCAAACAAATTAGATAAAATAAGATACATAAAGATTGATAAAATCCCAGTTATGATCATAATGATAAATAAAACATCACTTTTTTTCATGGTAACCACCTTTCGCTTCATCTTATTATAGCAAAAAAAATAGACCTACGAAAGGTCTATTTGATGTTTTCTTCTACCCGTTCTAATACGGTATGTTTTCCTAATAAAGCGAGCGCTTTTGGTAAATCTGGTCCATGCATTTGAGCTGTTGTTGCGATTCTTAATGGCATGTACAGCATTTTACCTTTTGCTTCTGATATTTTTTGTGTTGCTTTAATCAATAATTTAATATTTTCTTCAGTGAATTCTTGCCATCCTTCAATTAAGTCTCTAAATACTTTGAGTGTATTATTGACTCCTTCTTGATCTAAAAATTCTTTCATTTCATGATTAAGTTTGAATGATTGATTAAAAAATTCATCATATAACTCAACAATTTCAGCTCCATAACTTAAGCGGTCTTGGAACATTGAAACCAGCTGTTCAATCCAATTCATATCTCTTTCTTGAGCAATATCTGCTTCAACAAGATGCGGCATACACAGTTCAATGAGTTCGTCGGTATGTAGTTTTTTTATATAGCGATTATTGATAAAAGCAAGTTTTTCTTTATCAAACTTAGCAGGTGACGTCGACAACCGTTTTTCATCAAATAGCTGAATCAACTGTTGTTTATTTAAGATTTCTTTTTTGCTGTCTGGAGACCACCCTAACAATGCAATAAAATTAAATAATGCATCTGGTAAATAACCAAGTTCTTGATACTGTTCAATATATTGAATAATTGATTGGTCTCGTTTTGATAATTTTTTATTGTTTTCATTTACAATTAATGTCATGTGACCAAAGGTTGGTGCATCCCATCCAAACGCGCGGTAGACCATCATTTGTTTTGGTGTATTTGTGATGTGATCTTCACCCCGTAAGACGTGACTTATCTTCATTAAATGATCATCAACAACACATGCAAAGTTATATGTTGGAATACCATTGCGTTTCATCAATACCCAATCGCCAACATCTTCACTATGAAATGTAACCTCTCCTTTAACAACATCATTAAAGGTATATGTTGTGTCATCTGGTACTTTAAAACGAAGTACATAAGGTAATTCTTTGTCCTCTTTTAAATGATAACATTTCCTTGAATAATGCAATTTATCTTTTCCAAGTTTGATTAATTCTTCACGTTCCGCCTCCAATTCTTCTTCTGTACAATAACATTTGTAGGCAAGTCCTTGATCTAATAATTGTTGGGCATATTTTTTGTAAATATCTAGTCGTTCTAGTTGCCGATATGGTCCATATTCGCCTTCCTGGTCAATCGACTCATCCCAATCAATACCGAGCCATTTCAGATATTTCAATTGTGATTCAAGTCCACCTTCAACATTCCGTAACGTATCGGTGTCTTCAATACGTACAACAAAAGATCCCTTATGTCTTTTTGCAAATAAATAATTAAAAAGCGCGGTGCGTGCATTACCAATATGTAAGTGTCCTGTCGGACTTGGTGCGTATCTAACGCGTACATTTTTCATCTTATCGACTCCTTGAATGTGCTAAAAACATTATAGTATAGTAATTGAATAATTACAACAAAATCGTTAAAAAAACACAACGTGGGAGGTTGTGTTTTTTGTTGGCAATAAGTGTTTAACGTTTACTGAATTGTGGTGCACGACGTGCTTTTTTAAGACCGTATTTCTTACGTTCTTTAACGGGTGGGTCGCGGGTGATTAATCCGGCAACTTTTAAGGTTTTACGGTAATCAGGATTTACTTCAAGTAATGCGCGTGTTAATCCGTGTCGGATTGCGCCAGCTTGTCCTGAAAGTCCACCACCTTTAACATTAACTTCAATATCAAATGTTTTCATATTTTCGGTTAACGTGAGTGGTTGTTCAACATCTAAGCGTACAGCTGCAGATGGAATATATTCGTCAAAACGGCGGTTATTAATAATGAATTTACCTGTGCCAGGTACTAACATAACTCTTGCAACAGAGCGTTTTCTACGTCCTGTTCCTCGATATTCTACTTGTTTGGCCATGTATAATTCCTCCTAACCTTTCAATTCGTAGGCAACGGGTTGTTGCGCTGCGTGTTTATGCTCATTTCCAGCATAAACAAATAATTTTTTACCAATTTGACGCCCTAATTTACCTTTTGGTAGCATACCTTTAACAGCATACTCAACAATGCGTTCTGGGAACGTGTTGTTTAAATCACGTGCGGTTGGTTGTTTCAATCCACCTGGATAACGAGAATGTCTGTAATATTTCTTTTGATCCCATTTTTTTCCAGTCAGTTCAACGTCTTTTGCGTTAACTACGATAACGTAGTCGCCACAATCTACATGTGGTGTAAATGTTGGTTTATGTTTTCCACGAAGTAAAGTTGCAACTTCGGTCGCTAAGCGACCAACGCGTTTTTCCTTCGCATCAACAACAAACCAACGACGTTTGATATTGTCTTTATTTGCCATGAATGTTTTCATAATAAGCCTCCAATAGTTTTTATTGTGGGCGTGGGTGTAAATGTACCGGTCTATATAATATAGTATTTTGCTTCGTTTGTCAACTTATTTTACCTAAAAGAATATCTGAAATCATTGAAGCAGTTTTGTTTTTTTAACAATCCATAAGACACCTGGGGCGATGATTAATATCGCACCAATAAGAAGAATATAAAACGTACCATTCGCATAGAAGGTATCTTGTGGATACGTGTGTGTTTCTACCGTGAAGATCTCTGCGCCTGTGTCATATGAATAATAATTAACTTGACCGGGTTTTATATTATCGGTGTTTGTTATTTCACTTAAATATCTTATATCTGATATTTTTAAGATAGAACCATCTTCTTCAAAAGCAATCAGTTTGTATGTGCTAATATCATTATCCACCACTTTAGGGAACCTTACATAACACGCCGTAAGATTTGCGTATGCATCAGGATGGTAGGCACTATAACTCACATAAGTACTTCGAGTTAAGTAAGTGAGATTTGATAGATCACTAAATTGTGTGAAATTATTAGTTGCTATTTCATCATTTAATTCGTAGGCTGTTTCATCAATTAAAATATCGAAATAGATATCTGTTTCACAATCTTCTGTGATGATGGTTACAGGGTGAAAACTGACAACATCTGCCTTAATTGTTTGTGTTGAAAACAGCAATCCTAAAACAATCCCTAGAAATATTTTTTGCATCATGTCTAATCTTCCTTCCTAATTATGTCACAATCATTTGTTGCAATAGCGTCCATAAGATGAATAGTAATGATAAATAAACAATGTGAATGTAAATGACATCAAGAACGCGATATGTTGGGTTGAATCGTTTATCAATATATTTAAACATTGCAATGTCTATTAATAGATGAGCCAAAATAACGAGGGCCATACTAAATAATAAATCTGATAACAATGTAATTAATAATACCAGTGTAAGCATGAATAAAGCATTACTGAGTAACATACTTATAACGTAATAATTTTTATTGGCTTTTTTGCTAAAAACCATGAATGGAATAATTCCGACAAAGGCCATCATCATAAATAAAATAAAACCTATAAATACTGTTCCGAAGAAATTTACTCCTTCGGTAAAAGGATCTGTTGGTGCTTCATAAGAGACAATGGAGAAAGATTGTGTTGCTTCATCATACTGATAATAGTCTGTTCTATTTGTGGTTGGATTATACCCCACATCATCAATCTGATAGACGTCTGATGTTACGATTTCATTCCCCAATTCATCAAAAGCAATCAGTTTATACTCTGTAATGAGTGTATCAGTAATGCTCTCTATGTTGGTATAACAATTTACCGCGAAAAAATCTGCGTCAGGATAAAACGCCAAATAGCTTTGGTAGCCATTACGACCTAAATAGTCAAAGGTGGCTGCATTAGGATACTCTGTTAAATATGTTTGATTAATCGATGACTGTAAAGAATACGCTGTGTCATCAATTAAAACATCAAAAAAGACAGTCTGTGTTTCATCAACAACGCAGTTATCCATGGTAATCGTTATGGGGTCATAACTGAGTGTATCTGCGTTTACTTTTATAACACTCATTACTGTGAGTAATACTAAAACTAAAACCAATTTTTTCATTATGAATCATCCATTTCCTTTTGATAACGTATGGCCTTATTTCGACCATGTTCTTTTGCATAATATAATGCTGTATCTGCTTTGTGGATCAATGTATCAATGGTACTCTCATCATCGAATGTTGTCACACCAATTGATATTGTAATTGTTAAATCAGCAATGTTTGACTTTTCAACAAGTTTCGTTAGCTGTTTTGCTTTTGTTAATGCATTTTCACCTTCAGTGTTAATTAAGATGATGACAAATTCTTCACCACCAAAACGCGCAACGATATCTTCTTGTCGGATATGATTATTGATTATTTTAACCAGGTTTTCTAGTACTGCATCGCCTTTTAAATGTCCGTAAGTATCATTTATTTCTTTAAAGTGGTCAATGTCAAACATCAAAAGACTAAACGGCATTTTTGAACGTTTGCTACGAGCAATTTCTTTCTCTAAAAATTGATCGAGATAACGGCGGTTATAAATTCCTGTTAATGAGTCATGTTGACTAATTTCACGTAGTTTTTTTCTGGCTTTATCAATAAATAAGAACAACACATAATTACTTCCTACAAAAACTGTTGTCGCGATAAAATAAGAAATATATCTAATCCGTAATTCTGTAAATGCTTCAGCCGTCTCTAGAGTAATGATATACCCTACTGCTTCATCATTCATATTAACGAGGGGTACGAAAATAAAATCATATCTACTCTGTTCATAAACAATGCTGACCTGTTTGTCCTGATAATTTCCCAAGTCAAGTTTTTCTTTAGAGACATTACCCAACAATTGATTAAATAACTCACTTGATAGAACATTAAAATTATCATTTGCTATTGCTGTTTTTTCAATATAATAATCGGTTGAAAAACTCAACATATAACTATCTAATTCATCATCAAAGACTTTATTGTCAACAACATCTCGTTCAATAATCATCATGTAGTCCTTATCCTGGTATCGAGCATTTAAGTCCGATAAAATATCAGTCATTGAAACACTCAGTTCGACACTCCCAATATGTTTGTCTTGATACGTCATAGGGAATACATACCGATAACCACTAAATGTTCGTCCCTCTTCAAATCCTGAGATATACTCCTGTTCGCGATTGACATAGGCAACACTATAACGAAAATCTGATAAATCATCACCATATATTTCAGGCTGGTCCATTCTTAAAAAACTAGTATTATCAGGAAGATGAAAATGGAACTGTCTAAAACTATATGTTTGCATCAATGTATAGTCATTGCTGTAATACTGATATAATTCTTGCCGAATAATATCCTGCGTTACTGAGTCTCCTGTTACAGCTTGATTGTAGCGATATAATACACTTTCATCGTTAACTATTTTTTCGAAAAAATAATCCGCAAATGCCGCATAACTATTCACTTTTGATTCTATTTGAAAATGTTGTTCGTCATACTTGTCTTGATAGTAACTCCCTTTAGCGTCCTGATAATTATATATCAAAACCGCAATAACAAAAACATATACTAACGCAAAGGCGATAGTAATCCAGATAAACAATGATTTACTTTGTTTTTGCATGTTTGTCACCTCTTTGTAATAAAACGCCGAAATATCTTCGGCGTTTGGGATGAATTGTTATGAAATTATATCGCCTTTATTAAGTTTATCCACTTGCAAGACTTCTAATATTTTTTTGTTTTTACCTGCTAGAATCATGCCCTCACTTAATTCTCCGCGTAATTCAACAGGTTTTAAATTTTTAATCACAATAACTTTTTTACCAACGAAATCCTCTGGGCTGTAATGGGGTTTAATTCCAGATACAATTTGACGTACCCGGTCTCCTGTGTCTATCTTACTAACTAACAACCGATCTGCGTTTGGATGAGCTTTACTGGATATGACTTCACCAACAACTATCTCAAGTTTTGTGAAATCTTCAATGGTTGCGAAGTTGTCATCTTTTATTTTTGGTTGTTTCGGTGACTGTTTTGGTGGATTAATCATGTCTTTAATGTATGCTTCTTCTTCTTTTTGTTCAAGTCTTGGGAAAATTGGAACAGGATGGTCTGTCACATGAATCTTCTCTAGACGTCCAAATGCTAAACTTGCCCATGTTTGATCTTGTTTCGAAATATTAAGTTGAGCAAACAATTCCTTTGTAGCTTTTAACAAGATT
>JAIPGE010000036.1 GCA_021736285.1 Candidatus Izemoplasma sp. | reverse complement strand
ATCTGACCTAAGTTTACTTTTCTATCCTTATATTTGATTGGATTCTACTAACTCAAAAAAGACATCTAGTATATCAGGATCAAAGTGTTTATCACGACCTTGGGCCATTATTTCAAGCGCTTTTTCTCGACTAAATGATTTACGATAAGGACGTCTTGAAAGCAGTGCATCAAAGACATCAGCAACAGCGATTATCCTTGCGTATATCGGAATATCTTTCCCTTTAAGTTTTGAAGGATATCCTGTTCCATCATACTTTTCGTGATGATGTAACACTCCCAACCGTATATCATCAAATTGGGTTAAGTTAGTCAATAACTCTGCGCCAAATTCAGGATGTTTTTTTATTGCTTCAAACTCTTTTTGTGAGAGTTTTTCTTCTTTATTTAAGATATTAAGTTGAATAAAAACTTTACCAATATCATGCAGTTTTGCACAAAGTTTGACTTTATTTACTTCAGGAAGATTGAGTTTTTGAGCTATTAACGTTGATACCACCGAAACTTGATTACTATGCTGTGAAGTATACGGATCATTAATTTCTGAAGCTGTTGATAATAATTCAACAACCTCAAGATTCTTTTGCATTAATTTCTCAATATTACTTTCAATATTTATTCCAAGTTGATTGATAACTTTTATAATATTATTAAACTCTGGTGCTTTTGATGGCTGTAAAGGCCTAAAGTGATTGTTTGAAACATCAATTTCACTTAACTGACTTAATGTTTTATCCATTTCTTTTTTAAATCTGTCAAACAAACTGAAAATTGTAATTGCAAAAATCACTAAAACTAACAAAGAAATAACTAGTAAATATCCTTTTATTGTTTTGTTCAAATAATTGGAAAACTGATAATCAAAATGAATATGGACATAAAGTGTCTCATCAATAGACTCAACGCTAAATATATTATGTTCGTAATCTTCAAGCGGATCAAAGTTTTTGTCAACTGTTATATTCAAATGCTCATCATACAAATCTTGACCAATCAAAATCTTTAAATCATCAAGGGTTCCTTGATTAAGTTCTCTACCAATCAAAAATGCACCTTGCTTATTTTGTTGATCATCAGTTGCAAAAGGATAACCTGTTACCATGTATATTTTGTTATCAACTTCAATTATAGCGCGAGCTTCTTCATTCTCAGACAAAACAGTCGTGTAAATTGTTGAATCACTTATTGTATCTATATCAATACCAACGGCATTTTTAAAGGTGCTTGATTCATTTGTTAAATATACAAAATCAACATTATAATTTCCATCGGTTAAATACTCAGACAAATAATTATTAACCCAACTTTCGTTTTCTGAGTTGACATTATTTAAAGCATCTGTCCAATATGCATGGGCACGTGTTAAAATTTCCATATTATCAAATTGATTTGAAAAATATAGGTTTAAAGAATCTGATTTTCGCTCGTTTTCAAGAACTTTGTAATGATTTATACCCGCATTGTTAATTTGAATAACACCAATAACTTGAATACCAATGGCAATGATAAATACACTCAATAATATTATAAGATACTTTTTAACCATAAGGCCAACTCCTTATTTGTCATAGTAGAAATTAAAATGGATTTTGTCATATCCCCTAAATTATTTACTGCCTTCTTAATCAAGCATCCACATAGATTGTTTACCGTTTCGATTCATACATCATTTTCTCAGCTAATCTAAAAACGTCATTGATATCTTGTTCGTTTTTAGTTTTTGCACAATATCCAAAAGAAATTGATAATTCACCCTGTTTTAGATTAGTTTGTACGATCATATTTTTAACTCTAGCGATATACTTCTTAGCTGAATCATTATCAGATTCCGGCATAAGTATGACAAATTCATCGCCCCCCCATCTAGCAACAATGTCACTACCTCGGGATTGAGACTTGATAAAAGACGCTGCTTGTTTTAAATGCGCATCTCCGACTAAATGGCCAAATGTATCATTAACATATTTTAAATTATCTACATCGGCAAATATAATTGTTAGTGGTAATTGTCTAGCATGATTGTAACGCAATAACTCTTCATCAAAGTATCTTCGATTATATAACCCTGTTAATTCATCGTGAAAACTAATATATCTTATTTCTTCTTCTTTTTCTTTTTGTTCAGTAATATCTCTAAATTCAACAACTCGAATGTTTTTTCCTTTAAATGGGATATTTCTTGCTTCTAGTTTTAATGGATAAATTTCGCCATTTTTGCGGATTCCTTCAGCTTCATATTGTTTTTCAAATCCTGATGTGATTTTCTCCATAACATACTCACGATACTTAGGGGCGATTAATTGGAGTCCATCCATTCCAGCTAGTTCGTCCATAGTAAAACCTGTTAGATCTGATAAGCCTTGATTACAATCGAGTATACATCCTTTATCATGTATTGCTATTCCACCAAACGAGGCATTATGAAGAATCTTAAAACGTTCTTCACTTTCTTCTAGTAACTCATGTGTTATTTGAAGGTTCTTTTTTTTCTTCCATAAATTATACGATAAAACACTTGTAACAATCATACCACTGACCAACATGGTAATGATTGTATTGAGAAAAATACGATTACGAGTTTCAGCAGCTGCATACTCTGTTTGATCAATTATAATGGAAAACAAAAAAGTTTCACCATCAATCTCTACTGGATATGAATAAACATGTACCGTCTTTATTTCACCATTTGCTAATTTATGTTTAAAAATAAAGAAGTTTCGTTCTTCACTCTTTGCGCGCAAACGTTCTTCTTCCACTTCTTCGCTACTTAATGTATTAATTTGATTAATATTCATGCCAATCAATTCACCTTCGGAATATCCATAAAAATTTAGTGCAGCCTGATTGGCATAATGGATTTCACCTGTCGCTGGGTGAATAATTAACATTATCGATTTGTGATTATCAAACAGGTTTTCAAAATCTATATTCTCTACTGCCTGAACTTTTGTTTCAGACAAAGTAAAAGTGAGGAATACTAAGATAAAAATTATACTGATTTTCTTCATTGACTAACAACTTCCTTTTTAAATTTTCCTAGGGAATAGAAACATGTTCAACATGGCTAAACTATAATAAAATCTAACAACCAGTTTTAAAAAGTTTACTTTTAGCGATATCTTACTTTGTTTCTCCCACTTTGTTTTGCTTGATACATCAGAGTATCTGCTTCTTTGATTAATTCTTCTTTAGACATACTATTATTGTAGAAGATTGCCCCAACAGATATGGTAACTGAAATAGGTTTATTATTATCTAAATAAGTATTTGTATTATTAATTAGTGAACGAAGTTTTTCAGCAACTAATACCATCTCTTCTTTACTTACATCACGTAACAAAACAATAAACTCTTCTCCTCCAAAGCGACCGACAAAATCACCATTTCGTATATTTAACGAAAGTGATTTAGCGACACTCTTTAAAACACGATCGCCTACATCATGCCCATATGTATCATTCACTGATTTAAAATGATCAATATCAATAAATAATAATGCCATCGGTGTTTTGAAAGTAACATATTCATTTATAGACATTCCTATCTGATAATCCATAAATTTTCTATTATGCACTTGCGTTAATTCGTCAGTCATGAGATTTTCTTTTAGTTTTCTGTTTTCTTTATAAATTTTAGATTCTTTCATATAATCAGTAAAAAATTCAATGGCATGTATTTCTCCAGTTTTTTCATCTTTAAAAGGAATAGTACGCACTTGCACAGGAACACGATACCCCTTTTTATGATGTAAGTACACTTTGGCAGTATTAATCTTCTCTTTCATAATACTATCATGCAAAGGACACCCATCGTGACAAAGTTGTTTTCCTGTATCTGTTACATGTCTAAGGATATTCTCGTAACAATATTTCCCAACGACATCTTCTTTGCTAAATCCAGTAATTTTTTCAAAGACGCCATTACACGCCAATATTTTTCTTTCATTATCTACTACATATGCTGCCTCAAATAAGTGTTCTATAAGTTTTACTTCATTCATTTTATCACCTTCATTATATTTTTGTTTGCTTGCTAAATATTACGAATTTTACCAGAACAAACTAACTAATAGTCCTCTTGAATGACATCACAAACTTCATTATAGTGCTCAATGACAACATTAACAACTTTAGAACAAAATTGTGTATTTATATTATTGATCAATTCGCTTTTGCATTTTGCTTTAGACAATTTTGACCGATAGATTCTATTGTTTAACATTGCATCCATTGCATCTGCAACTGCTATTATTCTTGACTCAAAAGGAATTGAATCTTTAACAATCCCTTGTGGATACCCTTTACCATCTATTCTTTCATGGTGACTAAGGACTATATCTGCTATATCGTTCATTGACTTATCGGACTTAAGGATCCGATACCCAATCTCAGAATGCTTTTTAATTTCATTATATTCTTTGTCAGTTAATTTTCCTGACTTGTTTAATATTTTAGTGGGTACGATGACTTTACCAATATCGTGTAATAAGCTAGCTGCTTTTATGTCGTTAATCTGATTATCACTCATCTCAAGCAACTGTCCAATTTTGACAGAAGCTGCACTAACTCGTTGCGAATGAATTGCAGAATATGGATCTTTTTGGTGAACCATTTCAAGAATCGTATTAATCATAGAACTACGATTTGATAGTACTTGATTTAATTTCTCTCGATACATGTAATTTTCAGCTTCAGTAAATGTTTCTACGAATGTTTTATTTGGTGTTTTATGCGATAAACCTACTGAGACAGAAATCGTCATCCCTTTGATGTTAATCTCTTCTATGTCATTTCTAAGTTTTTGTATACCTTCATCTAGATCGCTGATCCCTAGTTTATGATCAATAACAGCAAATTCATCGCCACCAATCCTAAACACAAATGAATTTTTAAAAACATCCTTAATTACCTCTGATGTTTGAATAATCACCTTATCTCCGTTGATGTGTCCAAAAGCGTCATTAACCAACTTTAAACCGTTAATATCTATTAGTATAAGGTGCATGTTATCGTTTTCAAATTCCTTTGCTTTTTCCTCAAAAAATCTACGGTTATAACCATTTGTTAATGCATCAGTTATTACTTTTGTTTCTAATTGATTTTTGTAGGTTTTCTCTTGTGTAATATCTTCAATCATAGCAAAATGTGTCAAATGTTCTTTTTCATATTTTAAACGTTTCACTTTCATTTTTACCCAAACAATTGAGTTTCCTGGTGTAATATATCTTTTTTCAATGGTGAAACCATCTATAATGCCTTCATTTAATCGTTTCATATTTTTTGAATCTAATTCCATATCATCAGGATGTGTAATAGAGGCCCAATTCAATTGACTTAGTTCATCAATACTCCTTTGGCATATTTTTGCATAGTTTTCATTCACGTCAATAAACTCACCTGTAATAGAATCCATTAATGCAATACCTATTGGAGCATCCTTATAAATAGTGGAATATCGTTTTTCACTATCGCTTAATATTTTTGATTGATTAACCATGTTTTTAATAGTTAAAAAAGCGTAAACGCAAATTAATAAAATCGAACCAAAAAATGCAACAATCATGATTGTCTCCGTCCGATAAATGTTTGCTGCATAAAGATTCGATAGTGATAAATGAATCTCCCAATCAAACTCATTTGCCGAAAATGCTATTATCTCTTTGTTACTGGTAACAGCATTAATTCCATATAAGATATTTCCATTCGCATCCTCGACATGATAATCATATATGTTGGAGCTTGCTTCCGTTACAATTGGAATAAATAAATTTTCACTTTCAATAACAATGTTCACAAAACCTCTAAGTTCGCCGTCATCGTAAAATATAGGACACCTAAAAACTAGAATATTGATGTCAGAATTTTGCCTAGCTGGATAAGGTCCACTCACCACGGTTTGTCCGGTTCCAATTGCATTTAAAATGGCATCTTGAACGGGCTCTCTTTCATCTAAATATAAATTATGGCCTATTATTTCTTCATCGTAAGGAAAGGAATATGTTTGAACTCCATCGGGTGCCCAAGATATTGAATAGAATTTTTCATTTTTATTCGTTATTTCTTCCACATAGCTTGCAAACTTTTCCTGAGTTAAGTCACCCGACTCAGAAACTTTAACGATTGAGTTTATCGCGTTTATTTGTTCTAAAATTGTATTGGTTCTTGTATCAATCATTGAAACAATTCGTTCTTTTTCTTTTTGCTGTTCAGTTTCCCAATTATTGCGAATATTTTTCTGAGCCAGAAAAGCAAAGAAAATAAGGGTAGAAACTGAAATTAAAACAATAAAACCATAATTAAATTTTTTCATTCACATTATCCTTCCGTAATTCATTTTGTTTCCAAATGCTTGTTTATTATGTGCAAATATTCAACTATTGAAATTATAAATTTATTACAAGTCTACCCTCTACCAATGATAAAAGATTTATTACTAGATATAAACACCGTTAAAATATCTCAATTGAGTCTCTAATAAATTGTACAAACATGATTTCACAAATGTTATAGCACCCTTAGTTTTTTTATAAAAAATATAGAATGCAGACTATTTATCAAATGAAAAAACTGCACGTCAGGAGTTTTAATACCTAGAATACGCGCAGTTGTTTTTATTCCATTCATCGCTACTATGTAATTACCCATACCCTTGTTATCTTTTCGGATATTTTCTTAATTATAACACAACATTTACTCAATTAAAACAACTTATTAGGTAATCTAGTCTTGAGATTTGTGCGTTTACAACTATTTGGATGAAATGTCATATATCTATTGTAAACGCACAAAATAGGAACCGTTACACTTTTTGTTAAGGTTGATCCAAGTTTACCAATCTTTTCAAAATTTGCATTACTTAGTTGTTTTATCTTATCGCTTGTTCTTACTAGTTGGCCATTCAGTTTTGCAATGGATGCTTCAGAGTATTGAACATTGCGTTTCAGTTTGTTAAACTCTTCTTTACTCATGTCTCCAACTTGAACAGCTTTTTTTGCTTTATCTAGTTCTTGATTTTGAGTAAGTAACTTCTTTTTTGTTTGAACTAATATATCATTAAGTTTGCCTTGTTTTTGTTCATAGGTTCAAAGTTTCGCTACACGCTTCCTTCAGCCCCTACCTCACGATAGATACCTTGCGCTTCACTACGGTTGGCGGTAAATACCCCCGATTGACTTTCACCAGTAAGATTAGTGCCATGCCCGGCACACACAAAAACGGCTACACCCAATTGAGTGTAGCCGATTTTTTAATTCTATTTATTCGTTTTTTGTGTTAATGAATGTTACTTTCTCTCCAACAATCCTTAATATATTGCTGTCAATATGAATCGATGCTTTCACACCAATTGTTGAACCTTCCGTTAGATACTCGAGTACATTATCCATAATACCTTCGCTGAGCGAAATGGGAACTAAATCTGAATCTGTTTCGTTTGGTCGTTTGATATCAATTGAAACTATGCCTGCTTGTTTATCTAACTTATTTACTCTTCCTACTAATATAACTTGGTTTAACATATTTTTCCTCCTAGATTTTGTTATGATACATGTTACCTAAATAAAGCCACTATAGCAACTTTTATTATGCTTTATTACTTAACTTTTCTGCGATGAGTTTCTCTGCTTCAGATAATGTCGATTTCCCATGCATTTTGTTGCTGAAGGATATATATTCATCAATGATGGATTCAATCTTACTTTGATTGTCCTCGACAAAACTAATAGCTTTATCTGTTGAACCGGTTAAGTTTGATACCCATTCACTTAAGCGTTGAATAACAGCTTGTTTCTTTTCATCCCCTGCTAGGTGCACTTCCCCTTTTTGCTTAGCAAGTTGATTCTTTTCTTCTACGATCATTATGAATTCTTTGATTGTCTTTTGCACGGTTTCATCAAAGACGATTTCAGTTGCCTTGGTAACAAGATCTGATACGACATCTGATGATTGTTTAATATCCTCTTTTACTTCTTTAATCACCGTTGATAAATTACCGCTTTCTTTGTATTTTGATGAGAAATACAGAATAAGCGTTAAAACATTTGTAATCAATAATATTGTTTCAAGAGTTGTCATTTGGTTTTCCTCCTATACGGTTATAGATGTTTACTTGCGAGTCTTCTAGTCGTGATACACGATGTTCTAATATATTAACGTCTTTCTTTAATGATTTGATGTCTTGGCCATGCATTTCTAGTAAATTAAGCATCTTGACATTTTGTTTTTCAATACCCAGTAACTTGACGATGATCTCATCGTTTTTTGTTTTATTGTTTTTCTCTTGGTTGCTGAATTGTTTAATTGTTGTAAGAATCACGACAACCATGGTAACGATCCAATAGATTAGATTTTCCATACGAAATAAATGTAATAGATTATCCCAGTCCACTTTTCATCATCTCATTTCGGTAATTTTCTAGATAAACCAGTTGTTCTTTAATCTCCTCTAGATAGTTTTTAGCAATTTCATTATCCCAGTTCTTTTTAAACGCCATCATTTTGCTATACCAGGGCTCTTCAACAACAAGTTCATATTTTCCGGTTTTCTCATAATGATCAAGCATTCCACGTACTCTGAACACGTGATAGTGAGTCTTTGAAATTGAATTGCTAACAAACCTAGTTTTTGTATACTCTATTACAGCCGATAAGTGGTTGACAATAAACGTTTTATCTATTAAGCCAAGAAGTTCATTTATCTCTATTTCAAATGATGGGGCAATGTAATGTGCATTATCTTTAAAACCCAGTAAACTATCTGATGCTTGTTTGTAGTAAGGAATCACTGTCTCATCAAACTTTTGTCTCTTTATAAATTCTTCTTTTGAAAACACAAAAAAGTCATACGTACCAATATATAAGTGAATCGTCCCTTTGAATCCGGCAAGAACAACTGTAATGTCTTTATCACTTGATTCATCGTCTAATCCATAAGCGATTGAACCACCATAATAAATAAGGAGTATCTCAGTGTTTGGAAATACTCCTTCTATCATTTGATATATATCATTCATTTGGTATTTCCTCCTCTACCAATTCTGGAAGTGGTGGCTCTAAAACATCAAAATCATCAATTGCATCTTCAAATCCGATGACATTTTGTTTTAGCCACTCGTATCCTTGTACGATTGGATTCACATCTAAAAATGAAGTGAAATCAGAAAATGGTATTTCAATGTCAATTTCTTCTACTGGTTCACTTTGTAATGCTCTAGCTTCCTTTGATAGATATGATGCAACACAGATTATTACCTTTTTATTTTTGTAGCTAATATTAAACGCTGTAATGCGGTGGTATGAAACATGAATCCCAAACTTGGTATCTAAATCTTTAATAATTGCCATAATAATCCTACTTTCTTCTAATTCTATAAATGGTTACCGATATACTATCTGGAGATCCCACAGACATTCCTGGATTAATATAAAGTGCGCCTAAATTACCATTGAATGAATGAGCAAAATCAGCCATCTTAATGGATGCATCGTTTTGTGCGTTATTCGTTGTAATGCTTTTCCCATAAGCGACCCATTGATTGGTATCTGTATAGCCTGAATGAAAGGTTGGTGAGATTTCAAAATCAATCACTTTGGTAATCCCACTTGTAATCGCTGGACCACTTTGATAACTATCTTCAATATAATACCGATAGGTATTTTTGTTTGATGTGTTTATATGAGTTGTATCTTCTGTGTTTACATGATGAGACACATACGATCCATACAGATTGGAATTACTTGATGTTCGGTAATAAATATATGTATCTGATGTATCCGCTGATGTACTTTGTGTTCCGGCTATGACGTGCACTTTATAGATATAATCAGGATCAAAGTTATAGACCAAACTATGATAATAGGCATACCCTTGATAAAAATAGACCTTTTCTAGCTCACCACCAATTTTTATTACCGATGAAGATCCCCTTGCATACAATGCTTCGTTGTTATAGTCAAATGCTAACTCACCAAGATACGACATATTCGATGTGGTAGGAGTGGTTGTTCCGCGTTTCACCCTAATCGTTGCCATTAATACGTACCACCATCAATAATTGATGATGGTTGTAAGACTTTTGTTTCATCTATACCTAACTTATAAGTGATACGAGTTGGTGTATAATTGGAATCTACTATGGGGTAATAAATCAATCCATCAGCGATTACCGAGTTTGCATAATCAGTTGATGATGATGCCAAACTAATCCCATTTGTTTCAAAAATTTGTATATCTTTGACATTACTTAATATCGTTCTTTGAGTAGAAGTTAGATGTAAGTTTGATGAAACATGGGAATTATAAGTGGTTAATGCAACACCACCTAGTCCTGCAAGCGAAATGGTAACAGCACCAGTTGATCCGTTGACACTTGTTACAGCGTCTGTTGGTGTTAAGAGTTCTTGCCAGTTGGCAAGAGTAGAATATGGAGTCGCTTTTAAAATGAATGATTTATTTAAATCCGTTCTTACTGCTACATCCCCTTCTTGTGCTGCAGACAATCCAAGCATGGCCGTTTGAGATGCAACAACATAAGTATTAGTCATTGCAATTTTCGGAACGACGC
>JAIPGE010000035.1 GCA_021736285.1 Candidatus Izemoplasma sp. | reverse complement strand
AAAGACTATTCGTCGCACGATGTTGTTGCGGTCTTAAGAGGCATTTTAAAAACTCGGAAAATTGGTCACAGTGGGACACTTGATCCTGACGCTACCGGTTTGCTTGTGATTGGAATTGGGAACGGCACTAAAATTATGCGCTTTCTCAATAGAGATAAAAAACGCTATGAAGCGACTGTTTGTGTTGGTAAAAGCACAACCACTCTTGATGATACAGGAGAAGAGAACGAAACAAAAAAAGTCGCAGACTTAACAAATGTCGATTTAATACTTGAATCTTTTTTAGGTGATTATGTTCAGACACCACCAATGTATTCGGCGATTAAGTACAAAGGGAAACGACTTTATGAATATGCCCGAAAAGGCATTGTGATTGAAAATATTCCTTCACGAACAATACAAATTGAAACCATCAAACGAACGAGCCCTATTCAGTATCAAGATGACTGCGCATATTTTGATTATCAAGTAACAGGTTCAAAAGGATTGTATGTAAGAACATTATCTTATGATATTGCAAAAAAACTCGGTTATCCTGGTTATAATTATAGTTTAAATCGAACTGGTGCAGGAATGTTTTCACTAGATAACGCATATACTTTAGATCAAATTCAAAATGGTGACTATACTATTATATCCCTTTCAGATGCCCTTGAACACATGCCGAAAGTAATTGCCAATAAAAAGATGCAAGACGATGTAAAATATGGTAGACTGTTATCTGTGGAGAAGTTTCCACATCTTGGTCCAACCAGGGTTGTTGATAACAACAATCGATTACTTGCGATTTATCAAAAGCATCCCGAAAGACTAATAATGAAACCAACGAATGTATTTTTAAAGGACTGATCTATATGGAAATCAAGACCCTAAATGGCACTGCAATCAAAAACAAAACAGTCGCAGCGATTGGTTTTTTTGATGGTGTTCATATCGCACACCAAGCGTTAATTAAGAAAACCATTGAAATTGGTAAACAAAAAAAATTACAAACTGCGATTATTACATTTGATCAACATCCAAAAAGCATTCTTTATGATTTTGATTATCATTATATTACTCCCTTGAAACGTAAATTGGATATTTTTAAAAATTTTGATGTTGATACCATTTATGTTATTAATTTTACAAAAGAAAAAGCAAAGTTAAGTCCGAATGATTTCATTGCGCATTATTTAACCAATATCGACACATTGATTTGTGGCTTTGATTTTAAGTTTGGCGTCCGGGGCAGTGGATCAATCGATACGTTAAAAGCCCATCATGAATTTGAGACAATAGTAATGGATGAGATTACCTTTCAAGGATTTAAAATTGGTAGTACACACATTAGAGATTTAATTGATTCTGGCCATGTGGCCCAAATAGAAGCAATTTTAGGTGATTACTACATGATTGAAGGAGAAGTCATTCATGGGCAGAAAAAAGGACGCATGATTGGCTATCCAACAGCCAATATTAATACAGATCATTATTTAATTCCTAAACAAGGGGTTTACGCAACACAAACTAAAGTTAAAAACACTTGGTATGATTCAATGAGTAGTGTTGGTCATAATCCAACATTAAATTGTCGGGTTGATTTAAGTGTTGAATCCCATATTTTCAACTTTGATCAAGATATTTATGGGGAAGACATCACCATTAAATTTATTAAACGCCTACGTGATGAAGAAAAATTTGATTCAATTAAAGCCTTAGTTCACCGCATTGATCAAGACAAAACAGCGACACTAGAACTCTTTGAAAAGAAAAGAAGATAATTCTTGCATCTATAATAAGTTATGCTATAATATATTGTGCGCCTAGTTCTATGTTTTACGACACTCCAACGTACAACGCGGAATTAGGTAAGAAAAAATAATAGGAGGAACTAATATGGCTGTTTCAAAAGAAATGAGAAAACAAATCGTT
Organism: Candidatus Izemoplasma sp.; assembly: GCA_021736285.1. Taxonomy (GTDB): domain Bacteria; phylum Bacillota_I; class Bacilli_A; order Izemoplasmatales; family Izemoplasmataceae; genus JAIPGF01. The sequence continues at coordinate 8,677 of JAIPGE010000035.1, read as the reverse complement.
GAAGAATATCGCTTAAAAGAAGGCGATACAGGAAGTGTTGAGGTCCAAGTTGCGCTTTTAACAAAAGAAATTGAATTGTTAAATGCACACTTACAAGTCCATAAACATGATCATCATTCACGTCGTGGATTATTGAAAAAAGTTGGACATCGTCGTAACTTACTAAAATACTTGAAAAACAACGAAATTGAACGTTATCGTACGTTAATCAAAAAATTAGGTATTCGTCGATAATCAAAAGCGCATTTGCGCATTTTTTAATTTCATGTACACTATAATATGATATACTTGTGTTAAATCGTGGAGGTGGATTATGGATCTTAATACAAGAATAAAAATTCTACATTATTTGGGTATGACAGCCCTCACTATAATTTCGCTATATTATTTTAATTTATTGTTTTCACATCAAATACAACTGTTAAGAGGCGCAATTACGGCGATTGTTTTACCTTTTGGTATTGCCTTATTTATTTCGTATTTATTGGCTCCTATTATCGATATATTTGAAAAACAAACCCACATCAAACCAAGATGGCTAATTGTTATTATTGTCTTAGTGTTGTTTTTAGGGGTGTTGTCATTATTTATCTATTTTATTGGTGATGTTATTTATGAACAAGCTGTGATTTTCTTTAATAATGACTTTGAAAACATAAGAAGTTGGGTTGAAACCACTGTATTAGAGAATGAAACAGTACAAGATATTTATGATTATGGACTCACCGAAGTGAAAGATGGTATTGCACCTATCATGTTTAACATTATCAATATTTTTAAGAGCATCGTCACAGTTATTGCTGTAATAGTTTTGGTTCCGGTCTTTTTATTTTTCTTATTGCAAGATAAACAAAAAATCTTTTTAGGAATTGTTAAAACATTACCAAAAAAATATCAACATCATACCGAAGAACTTGGAAGACGGGCGAATGGTGTCATTCAAAAATATTTCAATGGACGTTTTATTTCGATTTTGATTATGAGTGTGTTGTTTACCATTATGTTTATGTCATTTGGCTTCAGTTTTAGACGTAGCTTATTCTTTGGATTTGTACTTGGTTTTCTTGATATTATTCCTTATATAGGGGCATTTATTGGGATTATATTACCGATTCTTTATTCCTTTACGATAGCTAGTCAGTTATATCTAGGAGAGTATACTTTTATCGGATTACTAGCTGCAAATATCGCTTTACAAGCATTTCAAGGTAATATATTACAACCTTATATCATGGGTAAAGAAGTTAATTTACATCCTTTACTTGTCTTATCAAGTTTCGTCTTCTTTGGAGTACTATTTGGCGTCGCGGGAGTCATTTTAGCGATTCCAATTACGGGTATTGTCCGCACATCTGCAAGTTATTATAAAGAATTACAAGATAAGCCGGAAAACTTGAAAAAATAAGGTATCGCAACAAGTTAGATTGATTTAAAACTGGAGGAATGTTATGTTTACTTGGCTGTTTGATTTATTTATAGGTCTCCCCAACTGGGCAGAAATAGTTTCATTTATTACTTTTTTGCTAATAGGAATACTTTTTTTAGTAAAAGGCGCTGATTATTTTGTTGATAGTGCCAGTAGTTTAGCAAAAATATTAGGTGTATCGACATTAATTATAGGATTAACAATCGTTTCCTTTGGAACCAGCGCACCTGAGGCTAGTGTCAGTATCTTTTCACAAATTAACAATTCAAGCGATATCTCGCTTGGTAATGTTGTCGGAAGCAACATCTTTAATACGTTGGTGGTGCTAGGGATGTCAGCGATTTACGCGCCAATTATTATTCATTATAGGCTTGTACGTCGTGAAATACCGTTTATGATTGTGATGACACTTATCTTGTTCTTTATGGCATTATTCTTTGACTTTAACGGATCAAATGCATTGCTTCGAATTGAAGGAGCGATTCTATTAGTATTGTTTGTTGGTTATTTATATATGAATTATCGTAATGCCAAACATGGTGAAGAAGTGGTTATTGATATCGATGATGACGTTACTGTGATGCCCCTTAAACAAAGCATTATCTTTTTATTAATTGGACTTGTTATGATTGTTGCTGGTGGTGAATTTGTTGTTCACGGTGCCAAAAACACCGCTTTACAAATTGGAGTGAGTGAAACCATGGTTGGATTAACTGTCGTCGCCATTGGTACGAGTTTACCAGAACTTGTAACCAGTGTTGTTGCCGCTCGTAAAAATGAAAATGATATTGCTCTTGGAAATGTGATTGGATCGAATATTTTTAATATTTTATTCATTTTAGGGATTGGTTCTAGTATTGGCGTGATGACAATTTCGATTTATGCTATCTATGATTTTTTAATTTTAATCGGATTCACTGCTATTATTACATTCAATATTTTTTACTACAAAAAAATCGGTAAAACAAGTGGGATTATATACATTGGTTTTTACATCTCTTATGTCATTTTTGTCATTTTAAGAGAAATTCTTTAACCCCTTAACAAAGGGGGTTTTTTAATGCTTGAAATCATCTGAAAAAATTTAATAAATATTGATTGACAAACCATTATAACTCATATATAGTAGATATGTTTTGATATATCAAACATCAGAAAGAGGGGTCATAATGGACGCAATTGTTTTGTATTTTTTAATTTTCATTATTAAGGTTTTTGAGGTAAGTATTTCAACGTTACGGATTGTGTTAATTACAAAAGATGAACGTTTAAAAGGCTCAATTATTGCCTTTTTTGAAGTTGTTTTATGGCTCCTGATTATTACCGCTGTATTAAAAGATATCACCGAAGATCCATTTAAAGTCGTTGTTTACGCACTGGGATTTGCTGTTGGGAATTACTTAGGTAGTTGGTTAGAAAATTATTTAGGGACCGGAAATGCTAGTGTAGAAGTTATTTGCAAACGCAGTGATGCCAAAATTATCACTAAAGCGTTACGAGAAAACGGACATGGTGTTACCTCTGTTTCTGCCAAAGGAATGAGAACAGCCAGAGAAATTTTGTTGCTATATATTTCACGTAAAGAGATTCAAAAAACAGTAAAACAAATTCAAGCGATTAACAAAGATGTTGTGATTACAATTCATGATATTAAACCAATTTATGGTGGGTATCATTTATTTCGGAAGTAAATCCTCTCTATCTCGCATGAAATAAGGGATAATGCTATCAATTTACCAAAAAATATGTTATTATAATTAATTGAGATAATAAAATGTGAGAAAAGAAGAAAAGAGGAAATGTTAAATGAGTGAAGTAAGAAAATTTGAAATGGATTTTGACGGTCGTGAACTCGTCGTTGAAGTCGGAGAAGTTGCAAAGCAAGCAGCAGGTGCCGCAATTGTACGGTACAATGATACAGCTGTTCTAAGCGTTGTAGCTGTTGGAAAAGAACCTTCAAGACTCCCGTTCTTTCCCTTAATGGTAATGTACCGTGAAAGCATGTATGCTGCTGGAAAAATTCCAGGTGGCTTTATGAAACGTGAAGGAAGACCAAGTGACAATGAAACATTAACCGCTCGGTTAATTGATCGTCCAATTCGACCACTGTTTCCAGATGGATTCAAATATGAAACACAAGTTATTAATCAAGTGATGAGTGCAAACAGTGACTTTACACCAGAGATGACAGCAATGATTGGAAGTTCACTGGCATTAGGAATTAGTCATATCCCATTCAACGGTCCAATCGCAGGTGTTAATGTGGGACGTGTTGAAGGTGAACTTATTATTAATCCAACACAAGAACAAACTGAGTTATCAGATATTAACTTAAGTATATCTGGAACCAAAGATGCAATTAACATGGTTGAATCTGATGCTAAAGAAGTAAGCGAAGAAGACATGTTAGAAGCAATGCTTTATGGCTTTGAATGGATTCAAAAATTATGTGAATTCCAAGAAATGATTATCAAAGAAGTCGGTAAAGAAAAAGTGGAATTTGAGTTAATTAAAATTGACGAAACAATTGAAAATACTGTTACTGATACCTATAAAACAGCCCTTGTTGAAGCAACACATATTGCTGATAAAGCGGAACGTCAAGAAGCCATTGATGAGATTACCAATAAAGCTGTTGTAACTTTTGAAGAAAAGAATGTTGATTTAGACAAAGACGAATTAAAATCATTGTTGAGTGATGTTAAAAGTGTTTGTGGTAATATTGTAAAACAAGAACTTAGACGTCTTATTAGTGAAGATAAAATTCGTCCCGATGGACGTAAACTTAACGAATTAAGAGCACTTGAATCAAAAATTGATTTATTTGTAAGAACTCACGGGAGTGCGATGTTTACAAGAGGGGAAACCCAAGCTCTTGCACTAACCACACTTGGATCATTGTCAGAATATAAAATGATTGATGGAATGGATGATATTGAACGTAAGAACTTTATGTTACATTATAATTTCCCTTCTTATAGTGTTGGTGAAACAGGACGTTATACTGGCCCAGGTCGTCGTGAAATAGGACATGGTATGCTCGGTGAACGGGCGTTGAAACAAGTCATGCCAAATCAAGAAGACTTTCCATACACTGTCCGTGTTGTTTCTGAAATTTTAGAATCAAACGGTAGTAGCTCACAAGCAACCATTTGTGCAGGAAGTATGAGTTTAATGGCAGCTGGTGTTCCAATTAAAGCTCCTGTTGCGGGAATTGCAATGGGATTAATTCAAGAAGGCGATGCCTACAGTATTTTAACTGATATTCAAGGCATGGAAGATCACTTTGGTGATATGGACTTTAAAGTCGCGGGTACCAAAGAAGGAATAACCGCATTACAGATGGATATTAAAGTCGCAGGTCTCCGTAAAGAGATTCTCCAAGAAGCATTGGACCAAGCAAAAGAAGCACGCTTGCAAATCTTAGATAATATGACTGACCTCATTGCAAAACCACGCGAAAAAGTCAGCGATTATGCACCAAAAGTTAAAGTTATGGTAATTGATCCTGATAAAATTCGTGATGTTATTGGCCCTGGTGGTAAACAAATCACTAAAATCATTGAACAATGTAATGATGTTAAAATAGATATCGAACAAGATGGTACAGTAACTGTGATGCATACCAATTATGAAGACATCGAAAAGGCATTTGAAATTATCGAAAAAATTGTTCGTGTCGCAAAAGTCGGAGAAGTATATAATGGTAAAGTCACAAGAACTGAAAAATTTGGTGCGTTTGTTGAGTTATGGGAAGGAACAGAAGGACTCTGTCACATTTCTAAACTTGATCATAAACACATTAAGGAAGTTACTGACATCTGTAAAGTCGGAGATCGGATTACTGTCAAAGTAATTGGTATTGATGATCGTGGTCGGATTGATTTATCACGTAAAGCAACCTTACCAAAACCGAAATTCGAAAAAAAGGAACCACGTCATCCCAAAAAAGATAGCAAAACCATTACCAAAAAATAACAACTGACAATCGAGCCGAAAGGTTAGGAAAGTCCATACTAGCACAAACTGCGATGTTTGTAGTGTTTGAGATAGAGGAAACAATAACTCTATGCGCGAAAGCGACGGCTGAGTACAGGTCTCACTGAGATCTTATGCTCTTTAAAAGTGCCACAGAGACGAGCTGGTTTAGTAATAAATCAGATGGAACGGGTAAACCCCTCAAGCTAGCAACCCAAATTTGGTAGGGGCACTCAAGCGTGGGAATTGAACCAACAATTGAGACGCATCTGCGTAGATAAATGATTGTCGCCTCGTAAGAGGTACAGAACATGGCTTATCGTTGTTATTTTACATAAAAAAAAGACGGAATTTCCGTCTTTTAATTTATGACATTGTCTTTTGAAAATTGATCGTACTGTCCACCCATTTTTATCATGAGATAGCGTTGATTAAGCGTTGCGTAAAACCGAATAGCATATCGTAAAAACAAACTTCCATAAACAAAAACAACACCCACATAGACTAGGATGGACAACAAAATTGACGCTGTCCCCAACATTAAAATTTCAGTAATTAAAACAGTCGCAACCATAAAGTATATAAACGCAAATAGCCATACATTTCTAATTCGATGCACAAACCATTTTTCATAAAATTGTTCAAATTTAATATCGTCTTGTTTCTTTAAATAGCGATTTAAAATCATCATTATAATCATTTCTTTCCTCCTTTAACTTGTGTTTATTATATCACACACTTATAATAGTTAGTAGTATCATTTTTGAAAGGATGTGACTAGATGAAATTTATCCTTGCACCAAGTAAAACAATGGAACTTAATCAAACTCCTTTGTTAACACCCACAACACCACTATTTATCGATCAAAGCAATCACTTATACACCCATCTTAAATCCTTTTCAAAAGCAAAAATAAAAACTGTGATGCAGATCAAAAACACTTTGCTTGACGATACGTATGAAAGTTATCAATCCTATCCTTATCTAAATTATGGTCAGGCACTGTTTACATTTACTGGAATGGTTTATAAACACCTTGATGTGTTGTCATTAGATCAACAAAGTATTACCTATTTAAATGACCATTTAATCATTTTAGACGCGCTGTATGGCGCTTTACGCCCTAGTGATTTAATTCAACCTTACCGTCTCGATTTCAAGATGGCAATTGGACTTAATCTCTATGAATATTGGGATGTGTCATCACTTTTTAAAGACACGCACATTATTAATTTAGCTTCTAAAGAGTTTGAAAAAATGTTATCAAATGAACAGATGATTACGATATCCTTTAAAGAATATAAAAATAAAACATACCGGACAATTGGCACATACAGCAAAATGGCACGAGGTAAATTTTTACGGTATTGTGCCACACATAATATTCAAGATGTAGAGGCATTAAAATCATTTCAAGAGGATGGCTACCATTACCATCACGACTTAAGTAATGCCAACCATTTTGTTTTCACAAGGACCACAAAATAAGTTGATTTTAAAGACATTTTACAGTACAATATAATGGACTCAATGGAGGTGAGAAGATGTCTAAAAAACTAGATTATGAAAAAATTGAAGCTCGCCAAAAAACGATACGAAATTTTTCTATTATTGCGCATATCGATCACGGTAAATCGACCTTAGCTGATCGGATATTAGAACATACCCAGACGGTTACAAAACGTGAAATGAAAGAACAACTTCTCGATTCTATGGATTTAGAACGAGAACGAGGTATTACCATAAAATTAAATGCCGTTGAAGTTGCTTATGAATCAAAAGACGGAAATTGGTATGTGTTTCATCTCATTGATACCCCTGGTCATGTTGATTTTACGTATGAAGTTTCGCGTTCACTCGCTGCATGTGAAGGCGCAGTGCTCGTTGTAGACGCAGCACAAGGTATTGAAGCCCAAACCCTTGCAAATGTGTATTTAGCACTTGATAATGACTTAGAAATTTTACCTGTCATTAATAAAATAGATTTACAAAGTGCACGCCCAGACGTAGTCAAAAAAGAAATTGAAGATGTCATTGGTCTCGATACGAGCAATGCAGTTTTAACCAGTGCAAAAGAGGGTATCGGGATTGTTGATATCCTTGAACAAATCGTCAAACAAGTTCCTGCGCCTAAAGGTGATCCTCGAGCACCGTTAAAAGCATTGGTATTTGACTCATATTATGATAGTTATCGTGGAATAATCCCATCAATTCGGATTATCGAAGGGACTGTTCAAAAAGGAGATCATATCTACTTAATGGCCTCAAAAAAGAGTTATGAAGTTCTTGAAGTAGGTGTACTCACGCCGAAAGAATTAAAACGAGATTACTTAGGTCCTGGAGATGTCGGCTATTTGGTCGCATCAATTAAAACAGTCGAACATGTTAATGTTGGTGACACAATTACACATAAAGATAACCCCACCAAAATTCCTTTACCTGGATATCGAAAACTTAATCCAATGGTTTTTTGTGGGATTTACCCAATTGATGCAAACGACTATAATGATTTGCGAGATGCACTTGATAAATTACGGCTCAATGATGCTAGTTTAATCTATGAACCAGAAACATCGCAAGCATTAGGATTTGGCTTTCGAATTGGATTTTTAGGACTGTTACATATGGAGATTATCCAAGAACGGATTAGCCGTGAATTTAACATTCCGTTAATCGCAACAAGTCCAAGTGTTATTTATCATGTCACAAAAACAGATGGAGAATTGATTCATATCGATAATCCATGTGCATTACCTGAGACACAGCATGTCTCAAAAATAGAAGAACCGTATGTCCGAGCTACAATCATGACACCTGAAGAGTTTGTTGGTAATACGATGGAAATTTGTCAAAATAAACGTGGTATTTTCATCAATATGGAATACCTTGATGAAACACGAGTCGAATTAACCTATGACATGCCATTACTTGAAATCGTATATGATTTTTTTGATAAACTTAAAAGTTCAACAAAAGGCTACGCTAGCTTTGATTATGAATTTAAAGAATATAAAGCAACGCAACTCGTCAAAATGGATATTTTAATCAATGGCAATGTTGTTGATGCATTGAGCACCATTGTCTACAAAGATTTTGCGTTCCGACGTGGAAAAGCAATTACTGAAAAACTCAAAGAAGTTATACCACGACACATGTTTGAAGTACCTATTCAAGCCGCGATTGAAGGGCGTGCCATTGCACGATCAACAATTAAAGCCTTACGTAAAAATGTTTTGGCGAAATGTTATGGTGGCGATATCTCGCGTAAACGG
>JAIPGE010000034.1 GCA_021736285.1 Candidatus Izemoplasma sp. | reverse complement strand
AACGTATTAGATATTGTCAGTCAAGCAATAGGGCCAGTTGACATGACAGTTGACACAACAGATATTACTGTATCGGCACAAAGTGATGTGACGTTACACAGTAATACACTGACTAGTGCGACAGTCACTGCACCAGATCAACCTGTTGTTTTTGACGTCACAAAACCGACATTAACATTTTCATTAAATGGAGAAATGCAGGAAGCGACATTCTTTACAACCAATGTTGAAGATCTTGTCTTTGATCCAAGTCTAATTGTTGATTCACTCGTGTTATCTAATACAAATATTGATACATTGGACACAGGAAATACGATAGACACACTTAATATAACCACATCTTTATCCACGTTAACGATCAATGGTGCATTAACAGATATTACCGTAATTGGTACGCAATTAGACACATTAAACGTCACGAGTAGTCTAACTGACGCGACGTTGGCACTAACAAATAATACAGCCATATTTGGTTTACTCGGAAACATTGATCACGTGATAATGACCAACCACACATTAACAAGTTTTGATGTCCAAAGTATGGTATTAAAAACCTTAACACTAACAAGTGATACCCTACAAACACTAGATACAACAAACAGTTTGGTTGAAACCTTGGTCCTTAATTTAAACGCCGATAACTATGACATCACAACGGAAGCATCAAATATTGAATTAACAGGCAACGTCACAGACACAGGTTATTTCAATTTAAGTCATACAACACCAATTATTGCTTCAAATATGAATGAGTTTAGTGTCACAGCAAACCAAGCAACAAGTCTTACCTTAGATGCCGCAACGAGTGATGTAAGTGTCTCAGGTAATTTATTAGAGACTCTTGCTGGAACAGTCACGAATTTTACGGTTAATTCAACAAATGATATTACCAGTCATTTAAACGCAGAGACATTCACCCATAGTGGAGCTGGACAATTATCAATCACAGATGTCCTTGATGGTAATACGATAACAACCGACAGTACCAATGTGACTGTGTCATCATCCAACGCAGCAGTGACTGCGTCCTTAAATCTAACGAGTGCTAGCAATGCTATTGTGAGTGTAACAGAATTGGATACCCTTGCGATCACTGCGGATAATTTAACAGAGATTGACATCACCAGTTTAACCACAGATGTGGTACTCTCTGGCGTAAGTATTAATACAATTACTGGCGATATGTTAACCCTTGCGATCACTGCGGTAGATCCAACAGCATTAAGCATCACGGGAACATTGACGTCACTTGTGTTAGATGGCACATATATTCTTGATACAATGACAATCGACAATACTGTCTCGGAAATAGACACAACAACTGTCGATTTAACAACACTTGATGTGACCACAACCAATCCGTTAACGGTAACTACACTGGCACCAGTCATCATTCATGATGGTGATACAGTAACAATAAATACACAACAAAATGGTCAGAACATAACTACAAACGCCAGCGCAGTAGGCCTTAACTCAAGTAGCAATCATTCAGTAACTCTCAATAATACATCGATAAATACGATGACGCTTGATATGAATACCTATAACACAGTTACGGTAGATATTCAGGCATCAAGTATGGTTGTTTCGGGAAATGTTAATGGACTGGATATCACAGGCACTAGCTTAACAACTTTAGACACAGATAGCCTTACAGTAGATACCACGTTAACATTAACAGACACACTAATAACAGAGTTAAGTTTTATGAGTACGACGTTACTTTCAAGTATAGATACAATCCCAATTAATACCCTATCAACAGGTGATATTGCATCGATTGTTGATATCTTAGAAGGCACAACAATCGAACTAGTAAGTCCAGTGACACAAGCAGATATTAACACGTATTATTATGATACTGAATATGCACGACTTTGGGAGATTGAAGAGACAGACCAAGCACGGTATGATAGTTTTAGAGCATCGGCAATTGATGCGGCTTATCAAGTAATGATTGATAATCAGTATCTCAGTCATATTGATGAAGCAACACTGCGAACAGAAATTGATGAGCAAAATTATCGTACGGTAGATGCCTATTATCAAAGTTATTTAGACAGTCAAGGCTTAACCTCATCACCAGATGAACAACTTATTAAAGACAGTATTACAGCAACACTAAATGATCCGTTACTTGACATCACAGAGACAGACCTTAACAATGAAGTCGAAGCATCAATTGTGGCGGATGCAGAAACAGTTCGTGACAATCAAGAGAGCACACAAACATTTGTTATTTCATAACGATTGGAGGGGTTTTATGAAACGTTACATCATTATCTTAATAACCCTAATTTTCCTCACAGGTTGTGGGGTCTTTGATCGTGGCAACTATGAAAAAGACCGCAGTGGTTTTGTCATTAATGATGCATTGATTGTAAAGTATCGAACCAACGCTGTTGGAGAAATTGATGTTTTTATCTTTGATGAACGGATATCCTTTTTTGAAGGGTTAGCATTAATTGAATTTGATGCGACGTCTTTATCAAGCCATACTACATTAGATGCGTTTGTCTCACCAGAGGAATTAGACCAATGTGGCTTAAGTTATGATCAAGCAATTCCGCGGTTTTTAAGCATTAATGAGGAGACATACTTTTATCATATTCGTGACAATGGGTATTGTTCATATGATGCCTATCAATTTCATCCGACGGGGTTTGATTTAACAAGCGGTGACACAGCAGAGAATCTGTCACCAATTGAAGCGCTTGACATAATGCGGTTTAATCAAACAGATTTTTCAATCAACCCATTTACAGAAATTGTTTTTATCGAAGACATTTATTATGATGAAGCAGCAGCAGTTTGGAAAAAAGAATTGGTTACTGTTGTCCCATTAAGTGTGACACAAGCAGGGAATGCCTACCAAGATTATAGTGATTTTGTTCGCCAAATCAAAATTATTGAACAATATGTCTTAGACAACCAATCAATTAATTTATTAGAATTATCAGAGACATATAGCGGTGATGACACAACGATGGTATGGAGCGAAGAAACAGTGAGTTATCTTGGCCGCAATCATGATATGATTCGGTATGTAGACACCACAAAAATAGAAGCGATTATAACACTAATTAACGATACGCTGAGTCGATTGGGGATGTTTTAAATGAATCGGCTAATATCTATTTGTTTAATGTTTCTTAGTGTTCTAACCTTGGTTGGATGTAATCAAGAAAGTGTTGTACAAAATAATTTTAAAGCACGGCAAAATAGTTTTTTCATCGATTCAACACAATCGATAATTATTACGTATGAGACCAATAATAAAGGAGTAATGACAAGTCTTGATATTGACAAGTTATTGACAATTGAAGAGATGTTGTTATATAATCAAACAATTGATTACGATATCGTTGTTGACGGATTTAATGGTGATGTCTTTGTCGAAGCAAGAAATGCCTGTACAGACATTTCAAATAGTCTTATGGTTCCTAAAAACCTTGAGGTTGGAAACACACGCTACAAATACAATGAAGCAGACTGTCAATATCAAATAGTCGATAGTTATAATCAGTTTAAAACAGGATATGCCCAAGAATATTACATTACGGATACGATTCCTGTAAGTCACATGACAGCGATTAAAATTGTCGTTTATGACGCTGATGCGATTGTGCGTTTTATCGATGTCTATACCCTTTACAATTCAGTAAAAGACTTAGGTTTAGATACAATCTTGATTAATGATACAAAAGATGGATTTGACAGTGAATACTATCACTACTATCAAGAAATTAGAGTCTATGAACAACTCTATCTTAAGCATCAAACTAATGCCACAACAATCAATGAAATCAATGGCTTTAGTGAAGAGATTAATATTCTTAATATAGGAGACTTAGAAGAGATATCGCCAGTGATTGAAGATTTTAATGAGCGGTTCATAGCTGAAATTAACGCTTTAAACGAACTTGAGAGTGATATTGGTGTGACCAGTCAAGCAACTGAGGAAACAACCAATGATTAGTTGTCGCCAAGCAACAATCAAAGATGTGACATTCATCTATCAATGTGAAGTAGAAATTTTCAATCAAAAGATTGCGATTGACCTGATCAAAAATGATATCAAATATCATGATAATACGGCATACTTCATCGCTGAGACAGCTGATGAAGTAGTGGGGTACTTGTCGATTTTAAAAAGTGACAACCATATTGAAATCATAAATATCTATGTGTTAAAAAGATGGCGAAACCGAGGTATTGGGCACAAACTCTTTAATTATATGACTTTCTATTATCAAAAAGAATTGCCACTTGAGATAAGTTTAGAAGTAAGAGAATACAATAATCAGGCTATAGCCCTTTATAAATCATTGGGGTTTAAAACAATAAATAAACGAAAACAGTATTACCAAGATGGTGAAGATGCGTTGGTAATGCACTGTTTATACGAGGAGTGATGATATGATTGTGCTAAGTGTTGAAAGTTCATGCGATGAGACAAGCGTCAGTATTATAAAAAATGGCACACAGGTCTTGAGCAATGTTGTCTTTAGTCAGATTGACGTCCATCAAGCATATGGTGGTGTTGTTCCTGAAATCGCTTCTAGAGAACATGTAAAAGGCATTACTGTTGTCTTTGAAAAAGCCTTAAAAGAAGGTGACATGACACCAAGTGATATCGATTTAGTCGCAGTTACCAAAGGACCTGGGTTAATCGGTAGTTTACTTGTGGGAATAAATGCGGCAAAAGCATTCGCATTTGCCCACGATATTCCAATGGTCGGTATCCATCATATCGCAGGGCATATTTATGCCAACGCGATTGAAGAACCTTTGGTGTTTCCATTGATTTGTTTGGTTGTAAGTGGGGGACATACTGAATTGATTCTCATGAAAGATCACTATCAGTTTGAAAAACTAGGAGAAACACAAGATGATGCGATTGGCGAAGCGTATGATAAAGTTGCAAGAACCGTTGGGTTAGGTTATCCTGGTGGGCCAGTTGTTGATCGGTTAGCGCATCAAGGAAGAATTAATTATCCGATGCCTGATTTAACCAAGCAACCAGGCTATATGTTTTCTTTTTCAGGTATTAAATCACATGTTATTAACTTGGTTCATAATGCCAAACAACGCAATGAAACATTACGTATTGAAGACCTTTGTGCATCATTCCAAGAAGCTGTGACAGAGGTATTGCTTGATAAAAGCATTAAAGCAATCGCCGAATATAAGGCAAAAATGTTTATTATTGCAGGCGGGGTTGCGGCAAACAAAGGACTTCGTAAAAAAGTTCAAGAACGGATTACAGATATTCCTGTAACAATACCTAATTTTGACTACTGTACAGACAATGCAGCAATGATAGGTGTGGCCGGGTATTATAAGTACATAACACAAAAAACGACGGATACAATGGCCCTCAATGGAAAAAGTCGAGTGCGTCTTGAGTAAATTCACAATATAACACAATCATATTCATAAAATATACACAAATTTTCTATATACTAGGGTTGTATAAATAGAAATTTAAATGACAGGAGCGATAACATGAAAAAACTTTTTATGGCAATTTTTATTCCAGTATTAATTGTACTTGGAACACCAGCAATGGTGGCAACATTAATGTATGATGGAACAGGTGAAGAACATATGCCGACGCATTTGTATACAGAAGATGCCGATGCGAAACAAATGTTGTTTACAGAGTTGGATAATTCTATCTCTGATGTGGAAGATGGTACCACTGAGGATATGATATTCAATCTTCATGAAGACATCATCAACACAGCAATTTATGAGTACTTCAAAGAGGAAAATCCAAACTATGCACCAGGACCTGATTGTCAAACTGATCAGCAATGTTATGTCTTTGCTGAAGCACAACAGATTGAAGGATACGATTTATCATTGCGTGTGGTTGGCGCATGGGTATCTTTTTATGATGGTGCTAGCCAACTTGATCCAGGACGGTTTGTTCTTAACGTCTTTTTAGAAGTTGACATCAATAGTGATGTTACTTATAAGACAGTGTTGGAAGTTCATTTCTTATTTGAAGATGATCCAGATTATTATTACTTAGAATTTGATAAAATTCAAATGGGAAGATTACCAATTCCAAAATCACTTATTTCTTCTATAGTAGGCATGGTAGATGAACAAGCAAATTTAAATTTAGATCAAGAATTATCAACCTTACCAATTGGAGATTTTGATTTAGACAATATCTCGTACACCATTCCTAAAGATGATATTTTAGCACAAATGGCATCCTCACAAGGAGATGAGGAAGATCCTGGTGCAGATTTGGCTCAAGAATTACTTAGTATCATCTTTGATCAACAACTTGTTAAATTTGATTTAGAAGATGAAGAGTTTAAACTAACCACAGGTGTATCACAATTCAAGAATAATACACCAGTTGCTTTTCCAGAATATCTTTATGAGTTACATGATCAAGAGATTGTGGATAGTGAAGTCGTGATTGGCGAGTATAATCCAGAATTGTTCAGTCCAGAGGAACATTTACAAGACTTATTTACGAACTATATCTTTAATAGCGCGTTATTAGATAGTGGTTTCCGCATTGAAGAAGAAATCTTCAATAAACTTATCTATAGTTCTCAAAATGGATTTACTGAAATGCGAACAATTCAAGAGATTCCAATTTCTGATACAGAAACAAAAAACATTGAATTTGGATTAAAAGCCATTTGGTTCGAAATGGAAGATACAAATATTTATATCAACGCCTTATTCCGAATTGGTGAAATTGATTCATTACTTGTGATTCGAGCAGATGAAGTATCTGTAAGTGATCAACAACTTAAATTTGAATTTGTTGAAATTACCGCAGGTAAAGATCCAGATGAAAGCAATTTAGAGTATTTAGAAATAGTTGATTTAGAAGTGTTTAAGGCAGTGTTTGCTGATTTAGGTGATGTTGAATTTGGTGAATTTAATGCCGATGGAGATTTAATTATTACAGCTGAACGCCTCACCAAAGTCTTAGAAGATGGATCTAACCAAGGTGTTGTCGTTGTAGATAGTATTGATTTGGTACCGGGTGCGATTGTATTAGATGTATCAGCAGCCAATTCTAGCTTACAAGCAACATTAGAAACATTCCAAGATGCCGTAGAAAGTGTCCTCGGATCTGATCAATTATTAACCGATTTAGACACTGTTTTAGATACAACTGATGGTGGTACTGAACAAGCTGTTTATGATAGTGTACAAAATATTCAAACAGCACTCTCAACATCACAAGAAGTTAGTTCAGAAGATGTTGATGCTTTGGTTGAGAATATTCAAGATCTTGATCCTGCAACACAACAAGAAGTGTTAGAGTCTATGACCAACTTAATGGACAGCACAACATTATCAGAATTTGAATCTATTTTTGGCACATTCAATGACACAAACGATTCAACCACAGAATAAATCCTGTTTAATATACAACCCACAAAGATATAGAAAAACCCTTTATAACCAAAGGGTTTTTCTTGCAAGTTTAGAAGTATAGGTGGTGTTAAGATGTTAGTAAGTGTGGTTCCTGAGATACAGCACCAGTTTAATTTTGACATGGTGTTAATATTTATTTTAGTTGCCTATATCATTTATGGGTATTTTTCTGGTGGGCATAAACAAATTAGGTTATCTATTAATCTTATTTTACCGTTTATCATTATTTATTATTTGGGACGAAATATTACCAAATATTTATATGATCCATTATCAACAACACTCTTTTATGAGTTGATTGCGGAGTTAACCCCTATATTTAAATACACAACAGGGATGATTGTTGCGTATTTAATTACATACTTTTTATTGTTCTTCTTTATTTTTATATTGTCACTGTATGCGAAAAAATATATATTAAATGAAAACATGCGGGCCAAACTTGGAAAAAAGAACAATATTATTGGGGGAATATTTGCGTTTATTAATGGGTACGTATTAATATACTTTTTAATATTACCAGCATTATCTTTAAATCTCATTGGTCCAGAAGCTCGGGTAACCGATTTTGTCTTACAAAACCCACCACCATTTTCACGTATAGCAAGAACAGCTGAAACGGCAGTACCAATTAAGAACTTAGCGGACAAAGCCGAAAGTTTTCAACAACTACTGAGTGTTGAAGGACTTGAAACTTACTACAATGATGCGATTTATACCTACCAACAACAATATGTTGGAAGCAATGATTCATTAGAAGCCCAACTCATGCTAGATATTTATCCTGAATTAACGGATGAATCACGGTCTTTAATTGAATCTATTTATACAGATTTATACGGTGAACCATTGGCTACTCAAAATTATTTTGGTGTTTCTTTAACGCTAGTACAAGAAACAAATGATGGATTTGTCTATGAGTTAGTTAATGACTATGAAACTCAATTTAATGCTGATATGAAAACCAATCTAGAACTGATAGAAGAACATAATCAAGCGATTGAACAATATGCAGTTGATTTGGTTAATTATGAGTATCAATTGGCATATGAAGCATACCAGGATGAACTAGATACCTATAATCAGTTATTAAGTACACATCTTCAAAATAAATTAGATGCATTTGTTAATCAAAGTACGTATACCGATACATTTACGATGTCAAGACCTGTGTTAACAGAAGAGGAACCGCCTAATTACACACCATACGATACCGCAATACCACCTGTGAATCCAGAGACAAACGTACCCCAAGCAGTGACAGACGCCAAAGCGTTTGTGAATAGATATCGTTCAAAAGAAGATGTTCGAGAACAACTTAATATAATCACAACAGATATTAAAAATCACCAAGGGTTAATTGAGTGGTTTGTTCTTGAATTAGATGATACCACAGTATTAAACCCAACAAACGCAGATATAAGCCCTGTCATCATCAGTTTTAAAACCCATTATGAGGATATTATATTGACATTAAATGATGATGAACTTGAAACCAAACTGTATCAAGCTCGGATGAGTATCCAAACTTATGATGTGTTTACATTGTGGTTAACGTGTACAGAAAACAACATCCAAACAGTTTCTTTAGATACCTTAGAGGACCCGCAATATCGCTGTGATCTATTTGACACATCAACTGTGACTGATTATGATTTTGTAGACAATGCAATGCGCGTTGTCTCAACATTATTTGAAGGCGAGCAAGTGTCATGGCTTATTATGCAATATAAATACG
Source organism: Candidatus Izemoplasma sp. (assembly GCA_021736285.1). Lineage (GTDB taxonomy): Bacteria > Bacillota_I > Bacilli_A > Izemoplasmatales > Izemoplasmataceae > JAIPGF01. Next base: position 1,481 of record JAIPGE010000034.1, on the reverse strand, counting down.
ATTATGAGGCAGGACGTTTTGATGATGTCTTTGATGATTATCCTGAAGTCCGTGAGATTTTAGCAGATACAAAAGTGTTGGTTGATGAATATGACCTGTATTACAAAGATATCGCAAGCAGTATTGAAGGAAATATATCCATGGTTGTTAAGATTGGAATCAGTGTCATGAAATACCATCTTGACGTGTATGACACAATGCAAAATACCCCGTTAATTTCAGCTTTTTACAATGATATCGCTCGAATGTGTGGATCACGTACGACCTCAAACGTAAATCCGAATGTACAAATTTGCCAACAATCAGAAGGAGATAGTGGCATGATTAGAGAACTCTTTAACATGCAGTATCTCACCAGTGAAATTGCGGTTAAAGCATATGTTATGATTGATGATAACAACGAACCAATAACCTATGATACAGAAACAATGCAAGCTTTTATTGTGCATCTTAACCAAGCTGTTGAAGACGATGTTTTAACGAAAGAAGTAATTGGTGTTATGGCTGATCAATTTGCGTTTCATGTCACGGATCAGGCAACCAATATGACTTTACTTGAACAAATGTACATCGATGGCAATATTACGATTGAAGCAATGCGCATTTTAGCAAATGATGAATATGAATTATTTAGTGATGAATTTACTAAACGTGTTAAGAGTCTAATCAGATAGGGGGGATATGATGACACCAAGTGAAGAGTTAATGCTGTTATTTGAATTGAATGGTTATGATGTTACTAAATTTAGATTGAAGAAATATTTAGAATTTGATCAAGCGACAAACAATGTCAACTTGTATCAACAAAAAACATTGAAAGACTTGTTAATTGCACATTATACTTATACGAGCGACATAAGTGAGTTACATAAAAATCCCTTAACATATCAACGAAGTTGGGCACTTGAGATTGACAGTTTAGATGAATTTTATGTGTCACATATCGATATTGAAGAAGAGATGACACTCAAAGAGTTTATTCAATTAGACTCACTTAACACACTCACAAAAGAAAGCATTTTATATGATGTTTTTGATCAATGGATCGAAGAATATCGTAATGCCTCCATCCAACAAATGGAGAATTTAGAGCGCTTGATTGAATTGTTGCCAAAGAAGATTAAAAAGCAACGAAAGCCAAGTCTCATTGCCTTTCTTATAACAACAATCATAGCGTTATTAATGGCTTTTTTGTATCGTTCTAAAGAAACACTAACACCGGCAATGTTACCCTTTTTAACACCATTTGTTGATAAACTACATACATTGTTATATGATTGGCCACTATACAGTTTATTTGGTGTTACTGTGATTACATTATTGGTCGGACACTCGGTATTAAATCTCTTTTTTAAAAAGTTTATTAAGGATGTTCGCGGAGAAAAAAGCAAACACGCCAAACGGATGTTTAAAAAGTGGAACCAAGATATGGAAAAAGCACGAATTAAACAATCTGGTGTATTTGAAGACTATGTTGAACG
>JAIPGE010000033.1 GCA_021736285.1 Candidatus Izemoplasma sp. | reverse complement strand
GGATACAACCTATAAGATTATTGTGTATTTAAGTGATGGGTCACAATATCAATTTGATAACTTGACAACCGATAGTGAGTAATTGTGTAATAGTTTATTAAAATATAAATTAATTAAACTATAAAGAGAAAGGATTATGATATGGGACAAACAGTTCTTAGTATTCAAGGAACCGATTTTTATATTAATGGGAAACCTGTATATGATGAAATAAAAGGAAATGATCGTTCAAAAGGATTATTGATGAACGCGCGGTTTATTCAGGGAATATTTGACGATAAATCTGAAAGAAAACGATTCAATAGGTTTAATAAAGTATTTGATGCAGATGAGCACACGGATAATTTTATTGCTGCATTGCCAGAGTGGTATGCCTATGGATTACGTGCTGTAACAGTCGGAATACAAGGGGGTATGCCAGTTTTTACCATCGATATCAGAACAATTGACAACAATCCCTTTAGTCTTGATGGGAAACAATTTGATACGGCCTATGCGAAGCGCTTAGACCGCATCTGTCACGCCGCAGACAAATTAGGAATGGTCGTTATTGTTAACATATTATATTGGGCACAAACCTTACGATTAGAAAATGATGATGCAATTGTATCAGCCTTAATTACGATAGCGTCTTTTTTAAAACAAAAGAAGTATACCAATGTTATTATTGATGTGGCGAATGAATATAATATTGATATGTGGGATGACCTCCCGATTATAAAAAATCCAAAAAGTATGAAGAACTTGATTGAACTTGTCCGACAAGAATCCGGAGGGATGATTGTGGGTAGTAGTGGTGGGGGAGGCCTCATAGACAAAGACGTCGTCGATACAAGTGATGTTGTCTTGATACATGGAAATGGACTATCAAGAGGAGAATATTATGATTTTATTCGAAGGGTTAAGAAGTTGGCTCCGAATAAACCAATTCTTTGCAATGAGGATTCTCCTTGTATATCGCGCTTAGAGGTTGCATATGAAACCCATACATCTTGGGGACATTATGATAACTTTACCAAACAAGAACCACCTTGTGACTGGGGTATTACAAAAGGACAAGATTTCTATTTTGCCCATAGAATGGCTTCTACACTTGGAATAGAACAAGAGGAATTGCCTTTTGAAGAACAGTTTTATCTACAAGGTCTTGAACCCCATACATCATGGAAAGGAAAACGATGGATTCGCCTTGCCGCAGAATATCCAGAGAAAATTAATTATGTGGATTTTTATCGAAACAATAAATTTGTATATCGAAGTTATGACGAACCATTTTTTATGTTTAGAGCAACGACATGGATTCAATACCCTTGGATTGTAAAAGAAGATGATGCACATTGGGAAGCAAAAATTATATTACATGATGGAAGTACGATGGTTCAATCTGTGGATTTGTAATACAATATTCGAATAATGATTATCTGCACATTGAACAAAGTAGTTTCTAATAGAACTTAAACGGGTTTTTAAATAATCCCCCTTATAACATTTAGGGCTATATAATTATGAGCTGAGCACTTCATTTAATGCGTTTGGGTTAGTGCTTATGGTAATTGATGATTATCCAAAAGGCTTTAGTAATTATACGCTCGTAAAAAAAATGGAAAAAAGAGGAGAGGAAAGCATGAAACTACTAATTTTACCAGGCATTGCTTGTGATCGTTCAATTTGGAAAGATATCAATTGGTCGGATCACGATGTAACTATTCTTGAATACGATAACTACATGGATAAAACAACTGAAACTGTGGAGGACATTGCACAAAAAATATTGAACGATCCGTCACTATCACAATATGATGGAATCATTGCACATAGTATGGGAGGATTTATTGGTGCAATAATATTAGATAAGGTGAGCTCATTAGCACGTTTTTTTATCGCGATTGAAACAAGTTTTGTGCCAGCAAATCCATCGTATCAAACACTATTATATGGCGAAGATAGCAACTTAAAAATTAGAATACAAAACATGTTCGATACAGAAATCAAACACTATCCTGAATCACTTATAAAATTTCTGCAAGGAGCATTTGATTATGAATATACATTACAAAGGATTGCTGTTCCAACGACATTAATCTATGGTACAAGAGAGATGACAGAGGAAGATGAATTAAAGAATAAATTAAATTTATCAGATAAAACAATAAATGGATTAACTCTTATTTTTATCGATAAAGCAGCGCATTTTCCGATGTTAGAACAACCTAGTAAAACAAACGAAATCATCCTTAACATACTGAAAAAGTACGAGTAGGATGATTTTTCATAACTTTTTATAGGCAAGAATCAAAATAATCCTTTTTTTAACAATCGTTATCTATAGTATAAAATCGATATTGAATAGGGCTTTGATTACACAGCGCTACATTGGAATTCAACGAATTCTTTTGTATTAGTCAGTGACCTAAATTAGAAAATTACAGAAATCTCAACACATGTGTAAAATTATTTGATATAATTTAATAACAAAAGTTGGAGGAGACTGATGAAGAAAATATTTACATACACATTACCAGTTATAGTTGTCTATATTTCCTTAGGGATGGCCTATGGTATTTTAATGGCCCAAAATGGCTATGGTCCAATTTGGTCATTTTTCTCATCGCTTCTTATTTTTGCTGGGGCAGCTCAGTATGCTCTAGTCACACTTCTAGTAGCTGCGGTTAATCCTATCAGTGCTTTCTTTTTAATTCTAATTATTAATGCTAGACATATCTTTTATGGCATTTCAATGCTTAATAAATTTGAAGATACTGGCAAAGCAAAATGGTATCTAATGTTTGGGTTAACAGATGAGACCTTTGGATTTTTATCTTCTGTTAATGTCAATTCTTTGCATAATAAAAAACAGTTTTTTCTTGGTGTGACATTATTGAACCACTTTTATTGGGTTCTTGGTAGCACACTTGGAGGGATTATTGGTACAGTGGTTGGAATACAAATTCAAGGATTAGAATTTATCTTGGTTGCTTTATTCGTGGGGGTATTCATCTCACAAATTATGAAACAAGAATTGCGTCTTCCGGGATTGTTGGGGCTGCTCATTTCATTTGCAATGCTTATAATCTTTAGAGATCATTTTATTATTCCTAGCATGGTCGCAATCATCGTTGTAATGGCATTATTAGATCGTTATAAGGTGGTGCGTAATCATGAATAGTGTGTGGATCATTTCGGCTGCGATTATTGCGACAATCATTACAAGATGGGGTGTTTTGTGGTTGCCAAAGAAAGTTAAAAAATCTCAGTTTTTAACCTATCTATCAAATTATCTTCCTGTCGCATCCTTTGGATTGTTGGTTGTATATAGTTTAAAGGATACAAAGATAACAACCACACCGTATGGCTTGCCAGAATTAATTGGTGTTACCTTGGTCATTCTTTTACAACTATGGAAAGATAATATTATTGTTTCGATTTTCATCAGTAGCTTTATATATATCGTTATTGTGAATACGTTGTAGGAGGGTAATATGACAAAAGAGCAAGAGTTATTAAACCGTGATCGACTTTTCAGTCAAACAGTAATGGAAAAAGGTGTTGAAGCATGGGCTTTATTTTGTGCAAGAGAAGTCATTATGGGTACACCAAAACATAGTCCTTATCTAAAAGAGTGGAATAATATTGTGCCACTTATGAAAGATTTGTATAATCGGCCAGGGTTGTCGTTTTCTTGGGAACCATCATTTGTTTTTGTTAGTGAAGATGAATCATTAGGGGTGACAACAGGGATGTATAAACGCACATTTGTGGAGAATAAAAAACAAGTGACTGTTGTTGGCAAGTATGTCAGTACATGGCAAAAAATTGATGATGAATGGAAAGTTATCTTTGATATGGGTAACTAGAAAAAATATAAAATATTAGATTGAATTTAGTTATTACATAGGTATAATCTAGTATAACGGGACACTGATATATGGTGTTTGAATTAGGTGGTTCTATTGTTATTACCGATGAAATCTAAAAAACAACTTGTTGTTATTTTTGACTTGATGAAGGTATTATTATTTGAAAATCCAATAACTGTATCTAAATTTCGACTAGACATAATGTAAATAATTGGTGTGTAGTAACATCATAACTCTTTTTCTCATTGAACTAAATTACTTTGACAGGCATAGTAATTTAGTTTACACTATAGATGAAAGGAGTGGTATAATGCATACGCATCTAGGAGATCGATTGGCAAATGCTATCAGCCATGGGATCGGTGTCTTATTGTCAATTAGTGGCTTAATCTATTTATTATTTCATGCAAAAACTAAAATTGAAATAATTGCCTTTATTATCTATGGGTCAAGTTTAGTTTTCTTATATGCAGCTTCAACGATTCATCATACGATTAAAATGCCTACTGAAAGGGGATTTTACACACTAAAAAGTTTAGATCATATTGCTATTTATGTATTAATTGTGGGAACTTTTACCCCATTTGTTCTGCTTGGTACTAACTACCCTTCTGGTAAGGTGTTATTAATTGTCTTATGGATTGTTGCTTTCATTGGTATTACTTTTAAAATCTTATGGCCTAGAAAATGGACTGTATTTCATATTATACTCTATCTTATTATGGGATGGTCAATTATTATATTATGGTCTGATTTAGTGACTAATACCTCTGGTCAAATTACAACCTATATTGTCGTTGGCGGTATATTATATACTGGTGGTCTTCCTTTTTTCATTTTATCTCATGTAAAAGAAGACTGGCACTACACTCACCTCTTATGGCATTTATGTGTTCTTGGGGGAAGCATCATGCATTTTCTCGCTGTTATGAATATGTTGTGATAGATAAGTAGTATTTAAAAATAATTAGCAAAAGTATTTGCAATCATAGTTTTTTGTGTTAATATATATCCACGCTATGATTTAAAGTATGCTTTGATTGCCGTCTTAGCATATGGGCTATCTAACCTATTATCGGATCTTAGTGTAAATTTAGTTTCTAGTAGCGTTTCCAGCGCTACAGCATAGATTCTAATATAAGGAGATGTCTTTTGGGATATCTCTTTTCTATTATAAAGGAGAATGATGATTAATGAATGGACAAAGCAGAAGTGATGTACAAACGGGACTACTTGTCAATATTGTAAAAAAACAACATCAACGAAGTGGTGAACTAACACAAGGTGTTGTGTCTAAAATATTGACAAATTCTAGATATCATCCCCATGGTATCAAAGTGCGTTTAGAGGATGGTACGGTTGGCAGAGTAAAAGAAATATTAACATAAAAAAAGTATAAATCGAACCGGATTTATATTTTTTTATGCATATAAAATTTGCACAGTGAAGATTTGTTATAACCTATCCAACTCCAATTATGGTAATTTTAAATATATTAAAGTAAAATGGTTATATAGGGAGTGTTTCTACCTAAAAAATCCATTAACATATACCAATCACTTTTTAGTCAGAAGGAGGATTTCTATGAGATTAATCTATGCATTCAAACATCTTATTAAGAATTACAGATATATTATGCCAACTTATATACTCTCAGTACTTGGGGTACTCCTTGTATCTCATCTTGCTCCGGTTATTGGAACGATACTAATATTACCAATAAGTATTGGTGTTGCGCGTGTTATGATTAATGCCGCAGAAGGAGAAGTTAATAGATTAAAATTACCAATATTGTTAGGGTTTAAACCTACTTATTATGTAAAAAATCTTACATGTTTGGTATTAAGACAAGTCTTTACGTATCTCCCTTTAACTATCGGGACACTCATATCAGGATATGTTTTTGGCTTCTTTGATGATTTTACATTTGATGTTAGTATGGTTATATTAGATTTAGTTATCTTCGGTATCCCATCTGCGATTGTATCATTAATGCTTGCGATGGTGCCTTATTTAATCGCTGATGATCAGTTTGATCAGCGTAAGCATAATCCTTTAAAAGTCAGTGCCCATATCATGCGAGGGCATTATCTTAAACTGATGCTTATTAGATTATTTTTTCTTCCGTGGATTGCGGTACAGTCTTCCGGACTCATCTATTTACTATCGACATACTACACAAAATTATTTGGTGGCAATCCACCATTAGACTTTTTACGACCAGCATTTTTTGTTACACCGTTGGTCATCTTGGTTTTTGTGCCATGGTATAAAATGATTCATGCTGAGCTCTATGTTAACTTAAGACATAAAGTTGACGATTATTTGAAACAACAGTAAATTTAATTCAAGCAAATATAAGATATATTTAATCTCAATGATATTTATATCACTCACTAGAGGCCCCTATGACAATCTAAAACATTAAGCTGAGTGAAATCACAAATAGCTTCAAATTTCATTATACATAGTATGACCGAAGTGCTATACTGAATGTGGTATGACGTTATTTCATAACATGTTAGTATTTTGTCTTTCTTTCCCTATTATGAACGTGTAACAGGAAATATGCCACTGGCCCTAGGCATTTGATTTATAGATTAAAAAGCAGTTACCCAATTAAAGCAACTATACTATACGAGGTGATTACGATGCAACAAGTATTAGAAATCTTATTAATTTTTACGGCATTCATATCTTTAGTGCCAGTTATTAGAATCGCTCGAAACAGAAAAGACAGTAAGTACATATGCCTTAAGGTATTAATCTTCTCGATGTTTGTATGGACTGTGCTTATTGTTATGGAAAGAATATCCACTAGTACATTTTTAATATATTATTCTGGGATATTGGGGTACCCTTTAAGATTTTTGTTTTCAATATTGATGCTTTGTACAATTTTTCAGTATATTGAAAAGAAACTTCCAAAAGGAGTTATGCTATTGCTTGGATTGATTCTACTGTTTGATGTTATAGTGGCTCTTACAAATTCACACACACTATTATTTTTAGAATTAAGTCGTTCACAATTAACATCATTTAATGACTTGTATACTGCTGCAAAAGGACCATTATTTATCTACCATTTAATCATTAGTTACGTTATTGTGCTTATTGCAATAATTTCACTAATTAGCTTCCTTACAAAGCAAACAGTCGTAAGACAATACAAAGAAATTACTAGAATGTTAGTTATCAGTGGGCTAGTAGTACTTTTCTTTAATGCTGCTCAACTCTTTTTAATCGAGACCAACGTTAATTTGACTTATATCTCTTTGGTTTTTGTAACGTATATTTTGTATGACATTATTTATCGGAAGGATATGATATTTAATCTTCGAACATCAGGAAGAAGTGAAATCCTTGCAAATATGCGAGAAATGTATATCTTGACGGATATGAATAAGAGAATTGTCGAGATAAGTGATTCCTTAATTGAAAAATATGAACTTTCATCTGAGGAGGTCATTGGGCAACCATTTGATGTTGTTGCGGCTATGATTGAAGACAAAGTAACATTTTATAGTGAATATACTATGGAAGGGAACATCTCCGAAAATAAAGATTATTATCACCTTAGAGAAAAAGAGTTTAATCTAAAGGGAATGAATGAGTCAGGGCATATGATTTTACTGTATGACGAAACTCAAGTTTATAATTTGTTAAGAGAACTAAACAAGTTAAGTAATTTTGATACAATGACTGGCTTAAACAACCGTAATTATATTGAGAACGTATTAGATAACCTTAAAGAAACGAAAGATGTCGCTGTTTTTTCACTAGACATCAATGGCTTAAAAATAAATAATGATTATTTAGGTCATGAACGTGGGGACTATCTTTTAAAGACATTAGCGCATAAACTAAAAGTTGTTTTCAGTGATATTCCTAATAAAGAAATTGCAAGAATAGGTGGAGACGAATTTCTTGTTATCATATATGATACAAAAAAATCTGTTCTAGAACAGAAGAAAAACGCTTTATTAGAAGCGTGTGACAGTGATGAGGCTGAGAAACAAATCAGTGTTTCAATCGGTGTGGCATATGACGAAATAGGCGATTTAAGTATTTATAATCTGATTCAGCAAGCTGATGCTGAGATGTATGAGATGAAAGCACAAATCTCAAAAGCATATCAAGATAAAATGTTAGATTATATTAAACGCCAAGATAAATTTATAAGATAGATTGAAAGTGTATAAAGTGTACTTAATAGTTGACTATGATTTTTGTTATTAGATCTAATTATCATTACATCTAAAAAAATGAAACTGTAAAGTTTGCATCCAACTAGGATTACATTCTTTACAGTTTCTTTTCAAGAGAAATATTATGTACATGAGTTTTGCTTGTATGAGTTAATTTTGAAATACAAAAAGGGTAACTAAAAATACAAAAAGTAATTGATAAATGATAGAATGAAGTATACTAAATGGAGTGATATTTATGGAAAAAGATATGTTTCCAATTATTAAATCATACCTAGAAGCACACCAATTTGATGTGAAGGCAGAAGTGATGGATGTTGATATTATCGCAAAACTTGATAACTTAATTTTCGTGGTTGAGATGAAAACAGTGTTTAATACAAAATTAATATATCAAGGATTAATCCGAACACATATCTCGGACTATGTCTATCTTGCGATACCAAAACCATCTGACAGGGTATTGAAATCTGCGCATTTCAAAGAAAAGAAAACGATTGTTAGACGTCTTGAATTAGGACTTATGCTTGTCGATTTAGAAAAAGCGTATATTGAAATTGTATATGATCCTAAAACATATCATTTTAAGAAACATAAGAAAAAACAAGCCAAGTTATTGTCCGAATTTAATCAACGTAAAACAGCCTATAATATTGGGGGATCAGTACATACAAAGATTATCACAGCATATCGTGAATTGGCATTATTAGCTCTTTATTATATAAAAGATGACCCTAAAAGCACACTCGATTTAAGAAATTATACCAAAACAAAGAAAGTCACTAGATTATTACAAGACAACTACTATGGCTGGTTTGAACGACTTGAACGAGGCGTCTATACGATTACTGAACAAGGAAAGCAAGCTTTGATTGATTATGCTGAAATTATCGATAAAATTGTAACGATTCATAACAAGGAAATCAGTGAATGAACGGTATCATTTGAAATATGTAATGATTTCCTTTATTCTTAACTACAGGGAGTGATTAGATGAGTGAAACAGTAGATGTCATTGTAATTGGCGGTGGATTCGCTGGATTAAGTGCAGCAATTGAAGCAAAACTGAAGGGCAAACAAGTTATTGTATTTGAAAAAATGGCAAAAATTGGTGGGAATTCAGTCATTAGTGATGGCGGTATTGCCGCGCCTAATACACAATTACAAAAAAAATATGGGATTAATGATTCAGTAGCTTTGATGAAAAAAGATATACTGAACGCAGGAAAACATAAAAACAATCCCGAACTTGTTGATATTTTGGTGAACAATGCAAAAGATGGATTTTTATGGACCAAAGATTTTTTAGGTGTTGACTATTTGGACCGAGTCGATATATTTGGCGGCCACAGTGTACCCCGATGTTATACGCCAAAAAATATAACGGGTAGAGATTTAATTAAAGCCTTAGAAAAGAAATGTAAGGCTTTAGAAATTGAAATAAGAACCAAAACATTAGTAAAAGACTTTATTGTTAAAGATAATATTTTTGAAGGTGTTGAAATAGTGAAAGATTATCACTATTCAAAACAAGAAGGAAAAGAATCAAGCAAAATCTATGCCCAAAATGGTATCGTCTTAGCAAGTGGTGGATATGGGCAAAACAAAACGTTAATTGGTCGGTTTAAAGAGGAATTTCTAGAATTAGATAGCACAAACAAACCAAGCGCAGACAATCATTTATTAGAAAAACTGCTTGATTATCAGGTTAAAATGGTTGATTTAGACCAAATTCAATTGTTGCCTTCGACCTCAATTGATGAAAAAGGATTTGGTGCGGGATCACTATTTGGAGACTATATTGTCTTTCCTTATGGCGTCTTAATTAATCCAATGTCTATGAAACGGTTTACCAATGAACTGATTGATCGCGGACGGTTATCTGAAGCGATAATGAATGTTGGTGACTACGCTATTGGTCTAGCTGACCAAACAGCGGTAGAGATTGCTGGCTGGGATATCTCCAAAGCAATAAAGAAAGGTATTGTTAAAAAATATGATTCTTTAGAGCAACTCGCAAAAGCATTTAATAGGTCGGGTAAAAGTTTAAAAGATTCTATAAAAAGATACAACATTTTTATTGAAAATGGAACTGATCAAGATTTCAATAAACCTTTAACAAATCAAAAGAAAATTATAGCGCCGCCTTTTTATGTGATGCGGATGCGACCAAAAATTCATCATACAATGGGAGGATTAGCAATTAATAAACATGGTCAAGTATTAAATGAAGACAATCAACCTGTTCAAAAGTTATATGCTGCTGGTGAAACCACAGGGGGAATTCATGGCGCAGCGCGATTAGGAAGTATGGCAGTAACTGATTGTGTTGTATTTGGAAGGATTGTTGGGAGACATATTAATTAATAAGGAGCAAGGAAAATTACATGAATATTACAATTAGAAAAGAAAAACCAAAAGATCATTTACGTGTTGAAGAAATGACCCGTGCGGCATTTTGGAATGATGACAAGTTAAAGAAAGACAATATAGGGGCTACTGAACATTACTTAGTTCATCAGTTACGTGATGGACTTGTTCTTAATGATTTAAATTTAGTAGCACTTCACAAAACGGATATTGTTGGTCATATTATGTTATCAAAAGGTAGTTATGTAACAAATGGGAAGACAACAACTGATGTTCT
>JAIPGE010000032.1 GCA_021736285.1 Candidatus Izemoplasma sp. | reverse complement strand
GAGATAGCCCGAGAAAACAGAGAAAATGCTGGTGACGATACTGAAGACGAACTTGACACTGAAGACGAACTTGACACTGAAGACGAACTTGACACTGAAGATGAAGTAGATACTGAAGATGAAGTAGATGCTGAAGCGCCAGAAGAAGATGATGAGTCAGAGACAAAAATGACCCTCCGTGCGACAAATGGCGATAATGTCATAATTGTACATTACAAACATGAAGTTGAAGATGACGAAGAAAAAACAGTAATCAACATTGAAAAAACAATTAACGGTGTTGTAACTGAAAGTAAACTTGTCATTAAACAAGAACAAGGTGAATATAAAGTAAGTATTGAAGAAAATGGCAATGTGTATGACTTTAAAGCTGAAGAAGAAGATGGTGAAACAGTTTACAAACTTAAATACAGCATTAATGGTGTTCAAGGTGAAGTTAGAATTAAAGCAACACTTGATGAAAACGGTGAACTAGTTTATACTTACGATATTAAAGAAAATGGAAAAGAATATCGTCAAGAAAATGGCAAACCAGATTCAGCAGGTCGCCCTAATCATGATGACGATACAGAAGAATCAGACGATGATCAAGATACAACTGAAGAAGAAACAACAGAAGAAGATCAAACCGCATAAAAAAAATTATATAACGAACCTCGCTCAAATGAGGTTCGTTTTTTCTATATTGATTTAAGGGTAAAACAATGGTACAATATGTTCGGTGATTTTTTATGAAAACAAAGCGTATAACAATGCTTGCGATACTGCTATCAATAAGTATTGTATTGGCCATTGTTGAATCATTTCTACCGGTCATACCGGTACCAGGCGTCAAACTTGGACTTGCCAATGTCGTGACGCTAATTGTCATGTATTACTTTGGTGAAAAAGATGCGTTTACACTACTCATCATGCGAATTGTACTTGTTGCCTTACTACGTGGGAATATATTTAGTGTGACATTCTTTTTAAGCTTTTCAGGTGGTATGATGGCATACATAATGATGATTTTATTTAAAAGTTTAAAGATTTTTAGTATCATTGGTGTCAGTATTATGGGTGCTTTTGGTCACAGTGTTGGTCAAATCATCATGGCAATCATTATTTTAGACACGATAGAGTTAATCTTTTATTTCCCATATATATTATTGTTAAGCGTTATTACAGGTGTTATTACTGGCTTTTTAGCAGCACGCTCCTATACCATTATGCAAACCATTTAAAAAGCAATTTGATTGTATAAATCAAATTGCTTTTTTTCATTATTTAAAGGTTTCAATTAAATAATCTTCTTCAAAGTTTTCACTAAAGTATATCGTGTCATCAAGACCGTACCAAATAGCTTCTAATCCATCGATATTGTTAACAAATGTTTGTCCTTCTTGAATGGTCATTGTAAAGAGTGCAGTAGAGTATAAATCAGCTAATCCTGGATCATCAGTAACGATACTAACAGAGCGGCTGTAGCGTTCTGGCATTAATGTTTCGTTGTGAATAATATGATGATATACTGTGTCATCAACGATATAGTATTTTTGATAGTCACCACTGGTTACTAATTGGTCGCCATCAGATAAATAGACAGTGGCATAGTAATTGGTTCTGAATGTTGGATCAGTAATCGCTAATATATATTTACCATTGTCTCGTGAGGGGTGTAATCCACCAATTGAAATATTAGATTCTCCATTATTAATCAAGTAACCGTATAAATCAAGTGCATCTAAATAGTCTGTTAAAACACCGGAAATAAATCCTTTGCTGACACCACCTAAATCAAGTGACATACTTGGACCTAGTTGGATTGTATAATTTTGTTCATCTAATACGATATCAGCGGGATTAGTGTATGCATCTGCATTTTCAAGTTCAGTCATCGAAGGTACTTCACAAACATTGTTAATTTGACAATTATCGCGATAATCATGCCATATATTTAAGACTGGACCTAAGGCAATATTGAATCGATTGTTCACTTCATCTTGATGTTCAAGGGTGAATTGGATCATATCAAATAGTTTTTGGTCAATGGTATGAACTTCAGTTGGATTGTTGTTGATGCTTTTAACATTAACATAGCCGTCGTACACATCGTATTTATCACTTAATTTATGATAATCTTTTAAGATATTTTCAACATTATTATAGATATGTGTGGCTTGATCATGATATGAATCATCCTCATAATAAAACCGTAGGGTGATATACGTATCAAGATATTCTGTAAATTGAACACCACATTGTGTTAAATTAGTGACGACGATGTCATCATTATCATCTTCATAGATGTATTTAGAACAGCCTTGATCTCGGTAATACACATGGCGTGTTAGTGTTTCGGTGATGTTTTCATAATCCAGTGTATAAGTTACTTCGTAGTCTCCTGATGCGGTCGTATCAATATTGTTTTCTATTGTGACATAGGAACTAATATCATTACCATCACTTTTTGCCATAAAGCCTTTTTCATTGTAAGGTGAGTCGACGGTATGATTTAGATAAGTTTCTCCAATTAGTTCAAATGTAAAATCTTGATTCTGGCACCCTGTTAATATAAGAGATAATACCAAAACCGAGATAATTATACCTATTTTTTTCATTGTTATCAGTCCTTTTATAGTAGTATAGCAAATTTTATGTAATCAGTCCAAAAAAAGGGGCAGAATTTTTGCCCCTTTTTCATTAACTGTAATTTTCAGTATGATATTCCATCAAGGCTTTAACGATTCGAATCATATTATTGGTCGATACACTGCTACCGGCATAATCATCAATCAAGTCTTGTTGATCAATCGTAGTATCATTGGTGATACCATAGTATGGTTCATTTGTAAATACTTGAATACCCGCTAAATCTTCAGGAGATTTGCCTACTAACCAAGGAATAAATTCAGTTTCAAAATCTTCTAAAGTCATGCCTGTTGGTGTTGGATCTGAATCGCCCCACATACCAGCAGTATATGGATGGTCAGATGTTTCATCATCGTATCCGAATGAAATTTTTCTTATATCGTTTGTGAATTTATTGACTTCAATAAACATTACTTGCCAATAATTAAAATCAGCTGGACGGCATGTACAAGATAGGTAAGTAATTTGATATTTCACATAATCTCTTACTTCAAATTCGTATAGAATATAACCGTATTTATCAGTTTCTTCACCATGACCATTAATATGGGTAAATGGTACCATAAAATCAGTTTCAGCAGTTGCAGATCCACCGCTTTCGCCACCACCATAACATTCTGGTCCAACACACACATTATCACAAGCGGTCAATGTGAAAACCGTTAACAGTAATGTCACTACTAATACAACTTTTTTCATAAGTTCCTCCTCAAATTTCACTTTGTAATTCAATACATATTATAAAAGAAACGTATACCAAAAGCAATAGCTTTTCCGTATTAATTTAGTTCGTAGGCTACCAAATCAAGTATACCGTTTTGTGTGGGGATATCTAGTAAAATGAAAAGTTCATAAATAGAACCACTTTCACTTTCTAATCTATCTTGAAGTTCATAAAGGGTCACAGATTTTAGCGTTATTTCTTCTTCAAATGCCAATAATTTATAGTGATAATTTAATGCATTATCACCATCATTTGAACGTAAACTTAAGTCATTCTCGTCCGTTATATCAAAGCGAATTGTTGTTATTTTTTTAGACATATCAAACGTGCCATACATATAATAATGAAATCCACTTTCATTATTGTTTACATATTGATAAAATTCGTTTCCTAAACTAAATGATCCGTTTCCCAGCATTTTATATGTTCCAGTGTATTCATAAAAACCACCTAAGATAAAAACTTTTTCATAGCCAAGATGATTTAATACATCTTTCATGTAACCACTTCGAATACACCCATCATCATACATAAAAATAACTTTGTTAGAATCGAAAAGTCGTCTGATTTCAGCTTCGTCAATAATTTGTTCTGGTTCAAAATTAAAGGTGTTATCTCGGAAAACCACACGGTTATCTAAATAGTCAAAAAAAGGGATTTGTTCAAATGATTTTATGTACCCACTTTGGTATTTGGCATCAAAATTTCTAAGGTCTACGTACTGTACATCATCCCGAAACATGTATGAATCTAAATTGGTCATAGATATCTCTGATTCGTTTGTGATATCAACCAAATCCTCACTTTCGTTTACACACGAACTAAGTGTCATAATTATAAAAATAATATAAATGAGTCTAATACGCATAGTATAACCTCCCATAAATGCGACCATTAGTAGTATAACACTTTTTTTATGGATTTTGAATACAAGAATTTCATGCATAATAAAATGACAGATAAATTGTTTATTTTTTGACCCAGTTTTGTTATAATTATATAGGTATGTATATAGGATATCAATTACTCAAGAGAGGTGACCAAAGATGAAAGAGTCTCAAGTTGTCAACGAGTTGTTCGAAAAATGGATTTTAGATGCAAAAATAAAATTAGATGAGGACAACTTTTTTTTAAAGATTAATGACTATTTAGAAAGTACTCATCCTGAAATATGTGGGAAGTGTCCACCATGTCGTGATGGTGTCGTACGTTTAGAGACACTACTCAATAAATATAAAGATGGAGTAGCTACTTTAAAAACGTTGAAAGAGATTGAGGACATTGTTTACAATTTAAGATCAAGTCGCTGCAGCGTCGGGTTAGACATTGGTAAAAATATGGAGGTTGTTTTAGAAAATAACTACCATTTACTGTATAATCCGGTGAAAAAATATTAAGGAGGTTCTTTATGGCTAAACTAACAATAAATGGCAATACCATCAAAGTAAAAAAAGGAACAACAATCCTTAATGCTGCGAATAGTATCGGTGTTGAAATTCCAACACTGTGTTACATTGCAGAAATGAATGAAATAGGATTTTGCCGGATGTGTGTGGTAGAAGTAGAAGGTGAACAAGATTTGGTATCTGCTTGTAACACAGAAATAACTAACAAGATGGTCGTCTATACCAATTCTGTAAAGGTACAAGAAGCGCGTAAAGCGACGCTTCGTTTACTTGCAAATAAACACCGTTTTGATTGCTGGAATTGTCCAAAAGACGGCATGTGCGAATTTTATGATTTACTCAAAGAACACGATATTGTTTTTGAAGAATTTGGGCCTGGTAAAGGACGCTATCCAGACTTTATAGATGGATCAGCAATTAATCAAGATCAAACCAAATGTGTGTTATGTAAACGCTGTGTGGCCGTTTGTAATGAAGTGGTTGAAGCACGCGTCTTAAAATTTAGGGATGATGATGGGTTGAACCCAATTGTCTCACCAACACCAGAATTATCATTTGATGCATCAGGATGTATCGGATGTGGACAATGTGTTAAAGCATGTCCAACCGGAACATTATTTGAAGCCGATCATCAAACCCGTGTTGAGGATAAATTACTAGAAAGCAATACACCTGTTATTGCACAGATTAGTGAGGAAGCAGCACATATTATCGCTGAAGAATTATCACAATTTGGTGATGAATTAGGGATTCGTGATGCTTATGGTGTAATTAAGCAACTTGGTTTTACTGATGTACTAGATATCAATACAGCGAAAGATGTATTGGTCTTAGAAGAAGTTAATACACTTAAACAACATCTAAACAATCAACAAGATGTATCACTTATTTCATCACATTGTCCAGCAGCTGTTCGCTTTACTGAATTATATAATGATGATTATATAAGCGAATTATCAACATCAAAAACAGCGCATATGATGCAGGCAAAATTAATCAAGGATGTGCTTGAAACACCAGCATATGTTGTATCTATTTTACCTTGCACATCAGCAAAAATGGAAATGGAACGCGATGAATTAAAAGATCATGTTGATGCGGTATTAACGGTAAATGAAGTGATGAAAATGATTAAACATCGTTATTTAGATAAAGATCGAAAAGATGTTGATATTGAAGGTGGTACACTCCAAGCAGCATTATCGGTCGCAACCAACTATCAAGGGTCGATGGTTCAATTAGAAAACGTGCTCAATACATTATCATTAGAGATTGATAATAAACCGTTAGACCCCATCGAATACAAAGTAATTGCTGGTGATGAATCAAAAGCCTCAACAGGTGTCATCAAAGAAGCCAAAGTCAAAATCGGTGATTATAAATTACGGGTTGCGGTTGTGCGCGGTGGCGCACAAATCAAAGCATTTTATAAGTTGTTAGACAATTCTAAAACAACGTATGATTATGTCGATATGATGGCGTGCCCTGAAGGGTGTGCCAATGGTGGGGGTACTCCATTTATACACGATATTACAACACATGACGTCATCAAAAAACGAATTGAGTTATTGTGTCAATCAACAGATATGGCCCAATACGATCCAAATATTTCGACACAGACGTTGTATCAAAAATATTTAGACCAACCGAGCAGTGATCAAATGATAGCATTGCTTCACACGTCATTTAGTCCAAAAGAATCAACGAAGGAATAGTGGTGAAATAATGATAACTGAAAATAAAACATATTTAGATCCAAGAAAAGTCTATCTTCCCATTACTGATGAAGACGCACGTGTGGCTTCTTTACAAGTTGCCGAAGAAGATGAAGTTAAAGTTGGTCAAATAATTGCCAAAAAATATCGGGGCAAAGAAGCGATTCCAGTGATTGCCACTGTGAGTGGAAAAGTCTTAGGTGTTGAACAACGCATTGATCGATTTGGCAAAGTCATTGATCATGTTATTATTGAGAATGACAGAAAAAACACATTGGAAGCATTCGATACATTTGATGGTGAGGTACCAACTCAAATCATTCGTAATCAGCTGTTACGGCTTGGTATTCATCAAGTATCGCTTGATGGACTATATACCGATATTCGATTTGATCAACCGATTGAACATTTAATGGTAGATGCGATTTATACCAATGAACCATTTATCAGTCTAGATTATGATTGTATTGTTAAAGAGGCAGAAGAAATCACCGATGGTATTTTATTATTAGCCAAAGCATGTAAAGCAAAAACTGTTACATTGCTTGTTGATAAGTTTATGAATCAAGAAGCATTGGATGAAATTGGCAAAGCGATTAGTGATACCATTATTGAACTTGAAGTCATCAATTCGAAGAAGATGAATGGTGTGGATTATAAAATCGCAAGAAAATTAATTAACCGACGTCCATCGATTAATTTGTTAGATGATGGCATTATGTTTACAACCGTATTTGTCGCAAGAAGCGCTTATCAAGTCATTCGTCAAGGACTGCCGCTCACAACACGTAAAGTTGCGTTAACGGGTGATGCGTTTGTTACAAATGCGTTATACGATGTTCGTATTGGAACATTATTCGAATATTTGGTTGAAGATTTAGGTGGGTACACTGATGAAGAAGCATTGAGTTGTCACATTGGGAATTTCTTAAGTGGTAACCAAGTCGAAAGTGATGCATTTAGCATCGCAGCACACATCGATTCGATTGATGTCAGTAGATACCGTGATGTTGAAGAGGATGTTTGTATCAAATGCGGGGACTGTAACGACATTTGCCCGACAGATATCTTACCACAAAACATTATGGATGCAGAATTGAGAAGTGTCAATGAACGCATTGTAGAACTGCACACAGACGATTGCATTGAATGTGGGCTTTGTACTTATGTGTGTCCATCAAAAATCAACGTATTAGAATGGGTACGTCGTGCTAAACGACGTGTTGGATAGGAGGAGCGAAATGAATTTTACAACAACAAAGCCACCTGTTAAATATAATCAACAGCGGTCATTAAAACGCGCCCTCAATCTTAATATCGCTTTAATTGTCTTAGCGATTGCATCGGTTATTCTTCGAGCGCTTACACCACTCGCAGAAGATGCTGCAATGACCAATTTAGACATCGCTTTTAAAGCCTTCTTAATGATGGCTGTCGGTGTGATTGTTAGTGTGATGGTTGAAGTGTTTTATGCGATTAGCGAAGGCACGATTCAAAAATTTGAAGTATATAAACGTTGGATTGATCCAATAAATACAGGCTTATTGATTGCATTATTATTACCATCGACAACACCAATTTATGCGTTAGTTATTTCCGTTATTGTTGGTGTTTATGCCGGTAAACTTGTGTTTGGTGGATACGGATATTATATCTTTAATCCAGTCTTGGTTGCCGTGTTATTTGCGCATCTTACATTTGGCGGTCAAATGGATATTACGGGAACACCGTTATTATTAATGAAAGAAGCTGTCTTTGGATCAAGCGTTGAATTGTCATTACAAAGTTTACTCATTGGTAACTATACCGCTGTCGCAATTGGTAGCACATCTGTGTTATTGTTATTCGCAGTGTTTGTTTATCTATGTGTTACAAAGGTGATTGATTTACGCATTTCAATTACCTACTTATTAACGATATTCTTGGTATCTCTTGGTATTGGGTTCATTAACTTTACGACTCAAGGGATGTTAATTTATACCCTTGTCAATATGATTACCGGACTGACTATGTTTGGTGCTGTGTTCTTGGTTAGTGAATCAGTGAGTAGTCCAACGTCCCGAGAAACAAAAATTGCATATGCCGTTATCGTCGGTATCTTGGTAATGCTCATCCGCGTTTTGTCAGCTGAACCTGAAGGTGTTGTTTTTGCCATCTTATTTGGTAATCTACTAACACCATTTATGAACCGTACAGTCAAGCGCAGTCAGACAAAAGGATTGATTAAAACAGTTGTGATTAGTATCGTAGCGATTGTTATTGTGTCTGGTGCGATTGGATTTATCGTACAAAGCCGGATTATTGAAAACCTCAATGAGACAGCCGCATTATTTGGAGGGATACTATGAAGTATGTTAGAATCATTCTCTCTTTAATGGGAATTGTAGTCATTGCAATGATTGGTATTTTCTATGTTGAAAAAATCACAACACCAATTATCGAAGCATACCAATTAGAACAAGCAAACCAAGCAAAATACGAAGTCTTTCCTGAGTTAAGTAATTTAACAACAGGGTTAAGTGGCGCAGAAATTGAAGCATTACTTGCCCCTGAAGAAGATCTTGATTTAGAAGGAACAGGCATTGATCAAGTCATTAATTTAGATAACAAAGGATATATCTATACAGCAACCTTCCAAGGGTATCAATCAAAGATTACCTATATGATGGGCATTTCTCCTGAGGGAAATATCACAGGATATAAAACCCTAATCCAAGGAGATACACCAGGACTGGGTGCTGAAATTGCAAATCCAGATTACTGGAAACAATTTGATGGGCTACCAACAGAAGAGGTTGTTGCTGGAAATATTGATGGCATTAGCGGTGCAACCGTAACGTCGGTTGCTTGGGAAAACTCAATGACAAAAGTAATTGAGTTTCATAATGTTACCTATGGTGGCGCAACTGCTGAAACACCAGAAGAAAAACTGGCTCGATTAAAACAAGAACTCTTACCTGAAGACCTCACATTATCTGAATATTCACCGTCAACTGCGAGTTTAGATGACACAGGTATTACCAATGTTGAAGTAGCTAATGATGGGACAGATGACACCCATGTTGTCTATACTGTAGAGTTTGTTGGATTTAATACAGATGATGTGATTGAATACTTAATTGCGTTTGATTTAGAAACCAATGAAACGATTGGGTTTACCATCATATATGCAAATGATACACCAGGATATGGACTGAAAATAACAGAGGAAGAACGTTGGGTTCAATTTGCCGATGGCAAAACAACCAATCAACTTCTTAATGGTGAATTTGATGGTATTGCTGGCGCAACAGTGACGACAAATGCATGGAAAGCATCGATGCAGAAAGTCAGTCAGTTCCATCAAGTTGAATTTGAAGGTAAAGAACCGCAGTTAACTTATGAACAAAAACTAGAACAATATAAAACCGATTTATTTACAAATGGATCAACATTTGAAGATGTGACAGATACAAAACCATCACACATTCAAATCGATGCCATTTATGATGTATATGATGATTCAAGTACTTACCTTGGGACCTTATATCATGTCATTACAATTGGTGCCAGTTATTCAGAGACGACATTCATTGAATATTATTTAGCAGTTAATGTAGACAATACATTTGCTGGCTTTAGAATGTTACGTGATACCGAAACAGAAGGTAGAGCAGACGAATTTTATGGCGCAAGTTATGATGATACTTTCGAAGGTGATGCGATTGATTCAGCATACACAATTGATGATGTAAGTGGTAGTACCCTTACCAAAAATCATATTGAAGTATCAATTTCAGATATCGTTGACTATCATTTAAATAAATATAACGTTCGTCAAGATCCAATTGAAGTGTCTCTTACCAATTTACAAGCAGCTTATCCAAGCGCGACAAGCTTCAACAGCATTTATTTAGACTATGATTTTGAAGCATCTATTGGCAATGTTTATGAAGCACTTGATGCGGGTGATGCTGTTATCGGATATGTCTATTATGGACAATTTGATGGATACGGTGGCACCGCTTGGATTGCACTAGGTGTTGACACATCAAACATCACACAACAAATTGTTGTGGTGAGCGATAGTGAAAGTTGGGACAATGCACAACAATATGCAAGTTATGATGGCAGTGCCGGAACTGACTTTGCAACAAGTACATGGCTTTCTGATTTTGAAGGTATTGATTTAACAAGTTATACACTATCAACTGTTGATGATGTTGCAGGCGTTTCAACAACCACTGGCGGATTACGTCCATTGATTGAAACAATT
>JAIPGE010000031.1 GCA_021736285.1 Candidatus Izemoplasma sp. | reverse complement strand
CAATAGAAGATTTCTTCTATTACTTTAATCATGAAAGATTAGCTTATAGTTTACAATACAAAACCCCAATACAAGCTAGGCTTGAACTGGGGTTCAATTAATTTCTTTTTAGTGTCTATGAACACTTGACAAGTTCATTATATTAAGCATCTTCATTGATATAACCCAAGTCTTTAATCATTTGATATATCCCATCTTTATGGGGTGCTTTCGCAATTCTTTTTGCAAGTTTAATCGTTCGATCACTGCCGTTTTCCATCGCAATACCAAGTCCTGCGTGCTTGACCATTTCTTGATCATTATCCGAATCACCAAAGACAATTGTGTCTTTTTGATCAATCTTGAAATGCTCCGAAACTTTGTTAAGTGTGGTTGCTTTGTTTACCCCGGGAATGACCATATCGTATCCATATTCTCCTAGCGAATGAATTTGGTATTCTTTGTCTAAGAAGGCATAATCTTTAATCGTATCTGCATGTTCATAAACAGAAAATTGATATACCGGCAATTCATATAAGGCATCATGTTGTTCGGGTGTGATGACATGAAAGTTTTCGATGACATATTGAACACCTTTTGCCATTGGATTATTAGCATATAAATGGTGATCGGTAGTGATACCATAGGCATATTCTAACCGATCAAACAAATCACATAACCGTTTCTTTTGTTGAAATGAAAATTGTTGGTCATAGACTTTTTCGCCATGAATTTCTAAGTATCCCCCATTAACTAAAATAATAAAATCAAAGAGACTAGTGTCACTTATTGCTTTATTTAATTGACGTTTGTTTCGTCCTGTTGCGATACCTACAATATGGCCTTGTTTTTTTAATATTTTAATCGCATCCAATGCACGCTTAGGCACTTCTCCTGTGACATGATCATACAGTGTCCCATCGACATCAAAGGCAAATAATTTCTTCATAAGAATCACCTCATCCAAAAATAAGTATAACATATCTTATTTAAAGGTCCAGTCCAAAACAATGCAAGTGTTTTCAAAAAAGCGGTTCCTAAAAACCACTTTTTATATATAATACATTGAATTACTAGAAAATGAAAAAGGTTTGATTAAGTTTTCTTGATTTCTAGTGGTCGTATTGTTTACGAATCTCGCGTATTACTTTATTCGGATCTTTGTAATACTCACTTGAAAAGACGCGGTATACTTCCCATCCTCTTGCTTTTAGGTAGTTGGTTTGATGGTAGATATCTTTAC
The DNA here is from genome assembly GCA_021736285.1 of Candidatus Izemoplasma sp. GTDB lineage: Bacteria > Bacillota_I > Bacilli_A > Izemoplasmatales > Izemoplasmataceae > JAIPGF01. Next base: position 9,661 of record JAIPGE010000031.1, on the reverse strand, counting down.
GTGTATTCCTGCTCAATACATCGCATAAAATGGCAAGTTTATAGGCAGATGTCTCTGTGTTATAAATAGCCAAATCGATTTTGAAATTGCCAATACCGATATTTGTGTGAATCGTCTCTGTACGACTTAAACGTATTTCTAAGTCGCTGATAAGATCTGTTTTCAGCACTTCTTTTGCGTCATCTTTTTGATAGAGTTGATTGAGAAGTGTTTCAGCTGCTTGATGATGATTTCTTGAAATCATCATACAGTACCGCATATAATCTTTTACTAATTTAGGACCAGTGCTTTTTAAATCATCGACCTTGAGTTCTTCAGGAGTTAAACTAGACACAAAGTAGATTTTTTGTTTCGCTCGAGTAATAGCTACATTAAGTCTGTTTTCTCCTCCAGATTGATTGAGCCAACCAAAGCGGCGATGAATCTTGCCATCAATGTCTTTTCCATAACCCATACTAAAGATGATGATGTCTCGTTCGTCTCCTTGTACGTTTTCAATATTTTTGACAAAGAGACTTTGATCTTCGTTGTCTTCTTCACGGTAAAGTTCTTGTTCAAATAATTTTTGATATTTACCACGTTTAAACAGTTCTTCATCGATGTGATTTTCAATCAAATCACGTTGCGAACTGTTAAATGTGATGACACCAATACTTTCGTTATGTTGGCGTTCACGAAACAGTTTACGAATCAGCGCAATGACTTTTTTAGCTTCTTTTTCATTTTGCCGGTTGTCATAAATTGCGTCTTTTACATAGACATATTCAATCGGTGGTTTATCTGGTAATTGTTGATTGGGTGCGACGAATAAATTTGCTTGATAGAAGGCATGGTTAGAAAACGCAATCAGTTCTTCATAGCGTGAGCGATAATGATAATTCAAAATGATCTCTTGGTATTTATATCGCGCTAAGTCTAATAAACTTTTGGCATCGATACTGAGATCTTTTAATTCATCTTCTTCATAATATTCATCTAAGTCTTCTAGTCGACCCATACCCAGTGATGATGGTCTTAATTGCTTGGTGTCTCCAGCAATGACAACTTTCTTAGCTCGGTAGATTGCAGGAATACCCTTTTCAACATACAGCTGTGATGCTTCATCAAAAATAACAGTATCAAACATACCATAGACAAGTGGTAAAATAGCACTTACGGTTTCGGGTGTCATTAGCCATATTTTTATATGGTTTAATATTTCAAGTTGAAAATGAGAAACGAACGCTGGCACACTCATTTTGTGTTTGCTTTCTAATAAGCGTTTGATGTCCATAATTCGTTTTGTGTGACTAAGATGAAGGGCTTCTTCGTAGAGTCTAACCGCAACACTTTCGTAGTCCATCTGTTTTTTCTGATTGTGTAGTTTTTCTAATTCCAGTTGGTCTTCGTGCACTGTTTTTAGCGTTTCAATAACCCCTTGATGCTCAGCTTCAAAGGCTTCTAAAAACCCAGTATAAAACGCATCAAATAAGTATTTACGGTGACTAGCGATATTATCAATTTGAGATAACGTTTGATTGGTATGTAACAATCGCACAAATTGTTTCATTTCTGCATCAAGGGCATTATAATGTTTTTGTATTAGATGCCATCTACCGAGATACGTCACAAAAAATTGATGTAAAGTATCGTCGGTAAACAATGTTGTTAAATATTTTCGATGGTGACGCCGTTTGGGAATAAAGAATCGTAACGCTTTTTTATGATTGCGAATGAATTTGCGTTTTACATGTCCTTTAAATACCCAAGTGTCTTCATAGTCTCTTAGTGCTTCATCATATGCTTGATGAAAGGCTTTAAAATCAACTTGTTCAGAGCGGGTTAACTTTAAATTGAATTGCTTTAAGTGACCATATTGCTTGATAATTTTATCATAAGCGATTAATTCTCTTAGGCGTTTGTTGCGTCTAAATGTTTTTTCGAACTTTTCAAACAATGCAACAGTTGGTTGTTTGAAAGTATCCTTTAAGATTTGATAAACGGTTTTTGGTGTTAATTTAGGATTGACCTTACGGTCGATAATATAACGGTCATAGAGTTTATGGATTGGAACGTTGTCTAACTTTGTATCATAGATTAAGGTTAATGCCTCATCAAGTAATTGTAATAACGCTTCAATGTCATCTTCTAAGGTATCAATGTCATTACTAATTGTTCTGATTGGTGGTGCGGGATCAATAAATTGCTCGAGTTGATGAAAAAATGATTGCTTGTCTTCAGCGTCGTCTAAAAAGAGGGTGTAGTCACTGAGTTGCTTTAATCTAGAATAAATAACATCAAGGGCAACTTTCTTTTCACTTACAACAAGGACATTCTCACCTTTTAAAATACGTGACGCAATTAGATTTGTGATGGTTTGACTTTTACCCGTTCCTGGTGGTCCCCAAATAACAAGTTTATTCGTATGGTTTAATGCTTGAATAACGTGTTCTTGAGAATAATTAACCTCACTTAAAAAGGCCAGTTCAGCTTCATTGATTTTTATGTTTTGTTGGTCAAATGGAATCCGTTTTTCGATATCATACAAATGGTCTTCTTCAATCAAACCTTCTAATAAATCATTATATGTCTTTTGATCTAAAATATGATCCATATCCCGTTGAATCATTGATGAATGGCGTTTATAGCGTCCTAAAACCATCATTTCAGAGATATGAAAAACGCCAGAACGTTGTTTTCGAAAGTCATCTTTACGGTAACTTTCAAACGGTGTGAAATCATAGTTTATTTTAGGTCGTTTGATGTTTAATCCGGTACTTTCAAAAAAAGGTATAATCTCATTTACTAAGGTTCTTTTATCGAGTTTTTTAATAAATGGTGAGTCGCTAATTGTACTTTGTAAGAACTTTTGTGTTGCGAGCAACAAATCCCTGTTTAAAACAATATCTTTTTCATCATCTTTTTTAATTTTAAACTGCTTTTTATCGCGTATCATCTTAACGGGAATATAGGCAAGTGGTGCCCTTAAGGCGAAACTATCTTGTTTGAAGACACCTTCAATATACGGATATGCCAAATAGAGCTCATAGGATCCAAGTTCTTTTTCTTGTTTGTTGACCTCGCGGTATAATGTTGTGACATGACGGTAAAGTGTATCGTCAGTGTCTGGTAGATTAATGACTTTTTTATGATTGTTGGTTAAAAAATCTTTCAATTCTAAGACATCTGTCAAGAGTGTCATATCGATACTATGACGTTTGGTGGTTCTACCCATATAGAGGTTTTTGTTTCGTCTGTTTAAATTGGTAAGTCGGTCTTTATAATGATCTAGCACTTGGTATGCATCTTTTGTTAATGATTTTTCATGATTGATTGTTTGATTGTAGGTTTTTATCACTTGTAAAAAATCTGTGCCGTAGCGTTTGATAAAGATTTGGTTAATACCTGAAATTGCTAAAAAGTCACTCGCTTTGAGTGGCATTTTTTCGGCGATTTCGCGTAATGCGTTATCACTACATATGGCCGTTGGTGATTTTAAATGATGATGATAATGTAAGTTATCTCGTAACTTATCTAATTCATATAATAATTTATCTTGTTGCAAAGCCATTGTCTTCCCCCTTGGTGAATTACTCTAAGTATACTATACCATATTTCATTAATTTTGAATATTGTGTGAAAAAACGTCTCAATGTGAGACGCTTGAGTGGTTTTAGCATGTAACCTCTATTAATTAAGAATTGGATCATAATATGGGTTATTTACTGTCAGGATTAATCCGTGTTTGGATGTTTCTCTAGATTATGTAGCATATCGATAAATGTGGTTTTTGGTAGTGGTTTACTGATATAGTATCCTTGGATAAGATCAACTGGTAAATCATGGATCAATAAATATTCATCAGTTGTTTCAATACCTTCTGAGACTATCGTTAGATTAAGTTTATCAAGTAAATTTACCAAGCCTTTATAAATAGCGATTTCATCTTGATTAAATGGTTTGCGGGGAAAGACACTATAGTCTATTTTTACTGTGTCAACACCTAAGAGTGGCAATACAGAAAGTGACGCATGGCCTGCACTAAAGTCATCCATTTCAATCGATATACCAAGTGTTTTTATCTCATCTAAAATAGGTTTAATGTGATCGTAATCCATCGCGAGACGTTCTGTGATTTCGATGCTGATGTGCGATGGATTAATATCATACAAGTCAAGTTTGGATTGCAAGTCTTCAATGTTGATATTTTTCAGTGTAATGGGTGAAAAATTGGTTGATATTTTGAAGTGGTCAGTCAACAAGTCTTGTTCCTTAAGTGTATGTAACAGTTGCAAACTGCCTTCAAAAGAGATGATATCAATATCAACGATCATCCCTGTTGCTTCAGCGATATAAATATATTTACTGGGTGCCACAATACGCTCATTTTCAAGCCAACGACTTAACGTTTCTGCGCCAACAATAATTTTGTCTTTTTTGCGTAATTTAGGCTGAAAATACGTAGTAATCTCTTTTTTCTGAATCGCTTGTTGGAGGTGTCCTTTATAGTAATTTTCTTCATTGACATCATTGATTAATGATTGATCAATTGTGAATGTTGATTGTTTATTATTATTTAATTTATAAAACGCCACATCAACTAAATCCAATACGTTTCTCAATTCAAGACTCTCTTTGATGTCATCACTGATGGTCACAACTTTAACATTTAATGGATACGTGTCATTTTCTTTATGTCCTTGCATCGGTAATTCAAACACTGTTAATATGTCTTCTTTTTCAACAGTGTTACTGGTCATGATAAAATATGTATGGTCATTGATTTCATATATATGTGTCATATCTACAATTTTTAATAGTCTATCTTTGATGTTTTTATCAATGACATTCACAAATGATACACCACACACTTCAATAATATCTTGGTAGTTATCAATATGTATAGCACACATATTGTGTGTTGGTAAACGTGTCTTTTTGTGGTCACTTAACAATTCATACTTGGTTTTAAACTGTGTATATGGATTACGTAAAACAGCCGTATGGGCAGAAAGTCTACGCAGTGTCCGAAATAGATAAATTAAATACACAAACAACCCAATATTGACCACAATTGAAAGTTCTTTAATCAACACAAATTCAACAACGCGTAAGACAATCATTACTACTAAAAAACTAGCAAATATAACAGTTAATAATCTATTTACTTTCAATTGTTTCATTTTTATCATCCTTTATCACGATATGTTTGACTATTTCAAATACCAAAATACTTAAGATTAAGCCCAATGTATCATGCAATAAATCAATCACTTGGAAGGCCCGTCCAGGAACATATATTTGATGAAACTCATCAAGTATCGCATAGCCAATTCCAATTGCCACGGTATACCCGATGCGTTCGAATCTAAATTGGTCTTCTAGTGCCCGGTAAGTGATGATCCCCAAACCAAAATACAAGAAGATATGGGCTATTTCACGAACATGTTCAATCAAAAACAGCTCAATAAATTTATCATCTCGTAGATTCGGAATTAACCATTCAATCATTCCCGCAATAACATTTGAACTTTCTGTAGATGCACTGCCGGATTGATGAGAAAATAAAAAGATAATCACCATCCACAGTCCAACCATACCCCACTTCTCTTGTTTCATGAAAACACCTCAGTCATATTATACCGTATCATGTGTTTTATTTATACACTTAAACGAAAAAATAATGCTATTTGTTTATAAAACCTGATTTTTTTAAGATTTAAGTCTGAGGATCAGCTTGTTGCATTTAACATCTGTCTAGATACCAATTTTAATTATTGTTAGACCGAAAAGACTAATTTTAAGATAACTTGATTATATCGCGTTAAGTAGATTAATTACGCATTTAACTAAAACGATTTTTAAATATATTGTATAATAACATTAGAACGTAATAAGGAGGAAATTATGAGTATTTTAGCAGAAACGTACACATTAAGCAATGGGGTGAAACTCCCTAAAATAGGGTTTGGTACCTGGCAAATCAAAGAAGGTGATAACGCCTACAATGCTGTGTCAACAGCTTTAAGAGTGGGGTACCGTCATATTGATACTGCCGAAGGATATGGCAATGAAAAAAGTGTTGGGAAAGCAATTCGAGATTCCGGTATTCCCCGTGATCAGATTTTTGTAACATCTAAACTTGAATCACACATTAAAGATTACGAAGGTGCCAAAAAAGCCTTTGATGAAACACTCGATAACCTTGGGTTAGATTACATTGATTTATTTATCATTCATGCCCCTTGGCCATGGAGTGACATGGGCAAAGATTGTAGTGCAGGAAATGTGTTGGCTTATAGAGCAATGGAAGAAGCCTACAAAGCTGGAAAAGCTAAAGCAATTGGGGTTTCGAATTTTGAGCCTAAACACTTACAAAACATTATTGATAACAATGAGATTGTCCCGCATGTTAATCAAATTGGCTATTTCATTGGAATTGATCAATCTAAAACAATCGACTTTTGTGACCGCCACAATATTTTTGTTGAAGCATATTCACCGCTTGGTATTGGGTATTTACTTGACAACGATGACATTGGTAAAATCGCTGAAAAATATGACAAATCAAACGCCCAAATTTGTATTCGGTATTTAGTTCAAAAAGGGGTTGCACCACTGCCAAAAAGCACCCACGAACACCGAATGATTGAAAACAGTCAACTTGACTTTGAAATCACTAAGAAAGATATGGCATTCTTAGATACAATTCAAGGTGATCCACGGCGATGGGACGATATTGAATAGTAAAAATCATTTTTTAAAAAACATTTAAAAAAACTGCAAGGGCTAATCCCTCGCAGTTTTTTAATTGGTTAATTTACTAGTTAATTAATTGGTCTGAGGCGAATAACTTCACGCTCGGTGTATTCGGTATCAATAATGATATCGCCATCAATTGTAATCGTTCCGGTAATATCTTGAATAAAGTTATCAACACCTTTAAAGTAAATTGACCCATCGTAATCAATGATTAAATCATTCACGCCGTTAATTAGATATCCTTCTGTTAAATTCGTCATTTCGAAGTAATAGAAGTTATCATCCGATAATAATGGATCATAAGTGAATTGATAGATTGCTGTTTCATCGCTGTTAATAGCGACATAACCATTACCAAATGCAGTGATTTCTTCAACTGCGGTTAAGTTGGTTTGCATGGCGCGATAAACGCCTGTTGTGTCATCATATGCCAAAATAACATTGTAGTCTTGATCGGTCCATGAGTCACGTTCTATTAAGTAAAGATCTTCTTCTAAAACAATAACAGAATCCAAGTTGTATATGAACTCATGAACATTAAGTCGTGATGTTCTATAAGTCACATTAGAAAGTGTAAATGTAGCCGTAAAATCATCATCAATTGGCATCCGTTCTCCATAAGCAAAATAAACTGGTAACATTTGATTCCATTCGGTGGCATGTGTTATAACATTACCGAGTTCATCATAAATGGTAAATTCTTCGGTTTCGCGTTGACAGCCATTTGTGTTTTGACAGTAATTGTCAGTGATTGCCGCTGTTGGAACTGCTGTGTCACTTAAGATGATAGTATCGATGATTTGATCACCAAGTTGGTACTGAATATTGCCCCATCCTAAATAAACTTCAGAAGCCCCAGTTCCCATTACAAGTGATGCGTCTTCACGGCAAGTAGCATCATCACATGTCTGAATCGTTGTGGAATCCTCTTTGTCATAATGGGTTGTGATATCATCAATATACACTGTGACATCAAATGGTGCCTTATATCCATATTCTATGTATGTGCTGCCAATAAATTGATAAAGTTCAGTGTCTGTTGCATCTAGAATATGATATTCTATTTCATTAGACCAACACCCGTCTATATTGGTACATGTTTCATTGGTTAATGTTTCTGATTCAATAATCGCTTTATCTGTTTCAGCAAATGTAATGGTTTCATACATTGCGTCACCTTGTTCATAACGAATATTGTAATAAACTTCATTATCAATGTTGTAGTATTCCCAACATCCATTCGAATTGGTACAGACTGTATCGTAAACAGTGGTAACCGTATCAGATGTTATGGTGTAGTCGATATGAAGTGGGATAATGTCATCTTGGTTATAATCACGATTGACACTACCATTTCCAATAATCTCACCAGTATCATCAAGAATATTTACTGGAATGTCTTCTGTACAAGTTGTAAATTGACAAACATCTCCTTCAACAAACTTGTCATAATTATAGATGGCATTGCTTGTTTCATCAATAACGAACTCACTAACAAATGTCTCGCCACCATCGATGATAAAATTGTTGTATAAATAAATGCCATTTTCATTGATTGTGGTATCGTGTAATTGAATACCATCCTGGCAACCAACATCGTAATTATCACAGATCTTATCATCTGTTGACCAGTCATAACGATAACGATAATCGCTTGTTTGATCTACTGTATAACTTGCTTGATAAGGTGGAATGTCATCACCTGGATATATTTTTTGTCCACCTTCAAATGTTCCTAGTAACGTCGTACCATCTGTGTCATACACCTCATAAACTGTTTGATACCAACATCCATTGGTATCTGTACATTCAGGACGTGTGGCATCAAATTCACCGACGCTTGTTAAGACAAAATCAGCAGATTCAATAAATGAATCACCCTCATCATAAACTAATCCAGCGTAGCGTTCCCATTCATTATACTGTGTTGTCCCATCCTCGGTATAGAAGTCAGCGCTCACACCATAATTACAGGTTCCGTCTTGACATGTTACTTGATATTCAGCCAATTCAATATAATTGGAATTTAGGGTACCATCAGCATTGATTGTATAGAGTAATGTACTGCGATATCCAAGTTCATCAATATAGGAATCAGTATTATCATAAAAGTATAGTTCGCCATTAGGGAATGTAACAGGATTTAAGTTGCTTGAATCAGGAACTGTTAATAACCCATTAACTGGTGAGAATACTTTCATGTTTTCATCCCACTGTTGGCAAATGATGTTGTCATTGATTGGATCGAGAATAATTTGACATTCATCAAAACCAGCTTTCGATGCATTGATGTATTCTTCAAGTAATAATTCGTTGGTCTCTGTATCAAATGACATGCGCATCACATAGCGTTCCATTGATGATTGGTCGGTATCACTTGGTTTATCTTCCATAAAGTAGATATCATCATTTCCAATCGCAAATCCCCAGTTAGATATCATATAATTATTAACACGATAATAATGCCAATCATAATAGGATGCCAAAACTTGATCAACAAACCGTTGTGCTAACTGAGTAAGCGGATTGTCAACGACATTCGCATAATATTTTGTAACATTATATTCAATAATATCTTCAATAAACAATTCGACATCAAATTGTTGTTGATACATGACATCTCCGTTTTCATCTAAGACGGGTACTTCTCTTTGTTCATAAATTGGATCTCCATTTTCATCCAAAACAGGTTCTTCAACGATATCATAAATTGGATTACCATTTTCGTCTAGGATGGGATCTCCATTTTCATCAAGGCGTTCAACTTCATAATATTCAACAATTGGTACTTCTTCTATTTCAGTCATAATTGGTCCTTCAGTAAAAATCAAAGGATCTCCATTTTCATCTAAAAGAGGGACCTCAACTTCTTCATAAACAATGTTGCCAGATTCATCGATGATTGGATTACCATCGACAT
>JAIPGE010000030.1 GCA_021736285.1 Candidatus Izemoplasma sp. | reverse complement strand
ACGGGGACGTATTATAGAAGTCTATGGTCCTGAATCAAGTGGAAAAACTACCTTGGCATTACACGCTATTGCTGAGATTCAAAAAGCTGGCGGATATGCTGCATTTATTGATGCTGAACATGCCTTAGATCCACAATATGCAAGAGCACTGGGTGTTGATGTGGATAACTTAATTTTGTCACAACCAGATACCGGAGAACAAGCCTTAGAAATTACCGAAGCATTGATCCGTAGTGATGCGATTGATATTGTTGTTATTGACAGTGTCGCAGCCCTTGTTCCTGAAGCGGAAATTCGGGGAGAAATGGGCAGTAGTCATGTCGGACTACAAGCGCGTTTAATGTCACAAGCAATGCGTAAATTAAGTGGTGCCATCAGTAAATCACATACCATTGCGTTATTTATTAATCAAATCCGTGAAAAAGTTGGTGTTATGTTTGGTAACCCTGAAACAACACCTGGTGGACGTGCATTGAAGTTTTATTCATCAGTGCGCTTAGAAATTCGTCGTAGTGAACAAATTAAAAATGGGACAGATATCGTTGGGAATAAAGCCCGCGTAAAAGTCGTTAAAAATAAAGTTGCGCCACCATTTAAACAAGTTATGATTGATCTTGTTTATGGCAAAGGGATTTCTAAAACTGGAGAAATTGTTGATTTAGCTGTGGATGCGGACATCATTGATAAATCAGGATCATGGTACAGTTATGGTGATGACAAACTCGGCCAAGGCCGTGAAAATGTAAAAACATATTTAGAAGAACACCCTGATTTATTAGAAGATTTAGAAAAACAAGTAAGAGAGAAACTAGGGATATAAATGAAGTTAGCTCTTGTTCAATCAGCGGTGCGTGAACAGGCAAAAGAAAACCTTCATCATATCAAACATATTTTTGAATTACTGCCACAAGATATTGATGTTGTGGTTTTACCCGAGATGTTTATCACACCGTATGAGAATCGATATTTTATGCAAAACAGTGTTACAGTGAATGATGATCGCTTTAAGTTTATTGCTGATCTGGCAAAAGACAATGGCGTTTACTTGATTGCTGGTAGTGTTCCTGAAAAAGAAAACGATGACTTATACAACACAACGTTTGTCTTTGATCCAAAGGGAAATTTAATCGCACGTTATCGGAAAATACATCGTTTTTCAATCACGTATCCAAGTGGTGAAACATACGATGAAGCCGATGTGATAAGCGCTGGAGAAGACATCGTAACCATTGACACCCCGTTTGGGAAAATAGGGTTAATGATTTGTTTTGATGTACGGTATCCTTATTTGGCAAGTAAATTACAAGAAGCTGGGTCAGATATAATTGTTGTGCCAGCTGCGTTTAATCAATTTACAGGGCCACTGCATTGGGATGTAACATTCCGTGCAAGAGCGATTGATAATCAACTTTTCATGGCCGCATGTAGTCCAGCGAAGGAATCATTTGGCGATTATGATGTATATGGTCATTCATTGATTGTTAATCCGCTTGGTCAAATCATTGAGCGCTTAGATGACTATGAAGATGTGCTAATCGTTGATTTAGATTTTGCAACAATAAACGAAACAAGGGAAAAACTCCCAATTATCAAAAATAAAATTACCGTATAATATCATACCCAATATCTTTTTGATATTGGGTATTGTAAAAGGAGCCCATAATGACAGTTGAGAAACAGATGGAAATATTAAGTGACAAAGTTGAAAATGAAAAACGGTATTTTCAGATTCGTAAATTTGCTAACAAAGGATTCATAAAGCCAATTGAATATAAAAACCAACAACCGTTTCAAAAAGTAGCTGATATTGAGTCGAATCGCGTCCTGTATAAACATAATGAAAAACCATGGTACGCAATATTGTTAAATACGACAAATGACTATCAAACAGAAAAGACCTGGAATTTCTATGTCCTTGATTATACGAATGAAACGCATATCGATAAAATGAGTCAAACGCTTACCTCACCTAAACCAGAACACCATACATTGATTGGTATTTTGCTTGCCTTGGGGTATATTCAAATTATCTTGAGTATTGTTGCAGGTGCTTTTTCAATACCATCAATCGGTGCAATGAGTTTGTTAATTATTTTTGGTGGTGTTACTTTAGGCGCAATTCTCTTAGCGCTTGGATATATTTTAGACCAATTTAATGCTTAGCAATTTAATAAAAACTTGCATTTGAATTGTTAGTTATATTATAATAATAGTGACGTACATGATTTACTCGGTGTTGTTTCTCTAACTATTTTAAAAATAAAAAAATATAGGAGGGTACACCATGGCAAACGACAGAAAATATTTTAACGCTTCTGAAAAACATGAGGTTGAGTATTTGGCAAGCAAATTTAACGAACCAAAAGAATTAGTTATTGCAAAAATCAAAGCTTTAGCCAAAAGCAAAGTGATTCATTACTCAACCCACAAAGAAGCAGAACAAGCATTACTTGATGCTGGATTTACGAAAAAATAAGAATATAAGGTGCGAAACGCACCTTATATTTTTTTAAAATATGTTTGCTGTTGACCCCATATATGATATGATTAAATTAACAAGGAGGGCTTATTATGGCGTATATTGTTCACTTTCAAATTCATATTTATGCACTAGCTGTTTTGTTAATTCTTATTTGTTATATGCGTATGACTTCGAAAATCCAGTCTTATAGTAAAACTATTTTGTATTGGATTATTATTTTTAGTGGGATTGGTATTCTCGCTGAACCACTTGCGTTTGTTTTTGATAAAGCAACGTTCTTTGGGGGATACTTTTTAGAAGTTGTTACCAATATGTTAATTATTATTGTGCCCCCCATCATTATTGGATTGGTATTTACATATATTAATTATTTTATTTTCAGAGACCGTAAGAAAATTTTACAGCGGAAATATTATATGCACTTTGCAGTGGTGACAGGTATCGGTCTCATTATAAACTTCTTTGAACCGATCTATTTTTATATTGACCCAGTCACAAATGGGTATGAAGTTGGTCCATTTATCGCGTTTCATTACATTTTAATTGGGTTAAGTTATATTTTAGCCGTTATATTTTTAGTCAATTACAAAGCAAAAATCAGACAACGAACGCTTTATGTGTTTGTCATTGTCTTGGCATTGCCATTCGTTGGTATGGTTCTTCAACTTTTTGAAACATATCTCTTTTTGTCGTGGACATCGATAACATTAAGCATTTTAGCAATCTATGTCTTTTTAGAATCAACAACTGGTGAAAAGGATTATCTTTCAGAGTGTTATTCGAGGATGAGTTATGAAAAGTATGTAAAACACCTTATTGAGGAAGCTAAACTGTTCTCATTGTTATATATTGATTTAGATAATTTTAAACGCTTTAATGATCAATATGGTCATCTAATGGGAGATTATATTATTAAAGGGTTCGGTGATATATTAAAAAAAGCATTTCCTGATAACACATTTATTGCACGACTGGGTGGTGATGAATTCATGGTTGTTACTGAAACAAAGGCGGAAAGAGATGACGTTATAACCAATATCTATCAACAACTAAAACTTCATCAAGAAAGGTTGATGAAAACATTAAAATTCAGTTATGGTTGGCAAACTTTTGAATCAAGTATGACGATTGATGAGATTTATCACACAGTTGATCAAAAGATGTATGATTATAAACGTCAAAATCGAGACTTTTCAAGACGAGAACAAGATAAAAAACAAAACGAAGAACAAGGGAAAAAATAATGCGAGGTGAGTTACGATGAAACATCAAGTGATTACATTAAAAAATTCAAAGGCAACACTTACAACTTATATCCATGATTTTTCAGAAGAAATGAAAGATATGACAAAACGCAAAGCTATTTTAATTTTACCAGGTGGTGGCTATCAATTTTGTAGTGATCGTGAAGCAGAACCAATCGCACTTAGCTATAATCAAGCAGGATTTCAAGCATTTGTATTACGGTATACATTACACGATGAAGGAACATTTGAAGATAGTTTAACTGATGCGTTTAATGCGTTGAAAATGATTAAGCAAAACGCTGACAAGTGGTTTATTAATCCCAATCATATTGCTGTGATTGGTTTTAGTGCAGGGGGACATTTAGCCGCGCATTTATCGAATCATAAGAGTCTTCGTCCGAATGCCTGTTTGCTTGGCTATCCCGCCATTTTAACGGAAAAAACAATGTGGCCATATCCAACACCAACAGTTGATGAAAAGAATCCACCGACTTTTATTTTTCATACCTTTAAAGATGAAGTGGTTCCGGTTGCTCACAGTTTGTATTATGCTGGTGAATGTGACCAACACAATGTGCCGTTTGAACACCATATTTTTAACGAAGGACCACATGGATTATCACTCGCTACCTTAGAAGTTGCGAATAAGCGACCGGATATGATCCAACCGCGTTTTCAAGTTTGGCTTGAGTTATCGATAGGCTGGTTAAACAGTGTATTTCAATAAACGATATTTCATAGAATATTGCATTTAAGCATTCAAATCTGAACAAGATTTTGTTAAAATACTTAGTGGAGAGAAAGTAGGTATTGTTCATGACACAACATCATGTATTTTTAAAAAAACTTGGGTTGACTGACATAACCTCGTTGAATGGGTTTCACAATCAAATTTTTTCTGGTAAACATAACGATACTAAGATCATCGTTCGTGTCACCCCAATCAATCAAAGAAGAAGTAACACTGAACTTGAAGCTGAACTTAAGTTTCTTGATATATGTGATCAGGCAAATATATCTGTAGGTATGCCATATGCCATTAACGAAAAAACAATTATACAGCACAATAAGTTTTTTTATATCTTTTTCAAGTTTATTGAAGGGAAACTTTGGCATCAATGTGAACACAATGAAAAAACATATTTTAATGCTGGAAAAAACCTTGCTTTGATACACAAAGTAAGCATGAAATTACCCAATAAGTTAGAGCGTAAAGGATACACAAAACACCCGGATATTAAATTGGTTAGACAACTAGACAATCGCTATCAGGTTGCCCTTAGTTCCACTTTAGAAAAAATAGATTCATGGTCAAAAACAACACAAGAAGTTGGTCTTATTCATGGTGATTATTTATTTTCAAATATGATTTATCACAAGGATGATACACTGACAGTCATTGATTTTGATGACATTGAATACGGGTATTATTTATATGATATCGCTGTTTATTTGTTTTATTACTTACTTGGTGGCAATCCGTTACAAATCGACTATGCCCCTAATAAGAGAATATTTAAATCATTTATCAACGGGTATTTATCTGTTAATAAAACGGTTGACTTAGATTTTTCAAAAATTCAAACATTATTTTTGTTACGTCAAATCAAATTACTCGCAACCATCAAATCATCGATAAAAGAAAAAGATATGGGTGATTGGCAAAAAGCAAACATCAAAAAAACAGACCAAGATTTAAAAAACAATCACGAATTTGTTAATATTGATTATGACAAAATGTATAAAGAACTGCGTAAGTAGGAAAATAAGTCCATATAATTCATTAAAAAAAACACCTTGTTACTATAGGTATTCTGATAGTCAAGGTGTTTTGGTGTTTAATTCTTCAATGAATGATTGTTTAATCGTCTCAAAATGTTGTTTACTTGTTTCAAGACAGGGTGGACAACTAGAGCCAATCAATGTTGATGCTTGAATTTCTTCAAAAGTTGTTTTTCCAGATTGAATACAGTCTGTTATGTCTTTCACTGTTATGTTATGACAATGACATAAGATAGTATTGTTATCCATAATTGTCAGGTAAGCTGCATTGTTGTTTCACAGGTTTTGTCATCTGTATACGTGGTAATTGTTTTAGAGGTCGATAAGTCATTATAAGTAATTGTTAATGTCCCTTCAATATCACGTGGCAACCAAAGATCGATGAATCCATTACTTTGTGACGTGATTGTCTCATCCATAATCACAGTACCTGAATCACTTATCAGTGAAATATGAAATGTTTCATCTTTCATTTCGCCACGACATCCTGTTGCACTATGATACAAACACTCATGTGTTTGATCAATAAAAGGTGCGACAGAAAGATAGAATTGATCTTCTGGCATATCTAAATAAAATCGCTCATCATCCGCAATAACAACTAACTCATCATCATAGACACTAACGGCGTAACCATCCGGCGTAATTGATCCATCTGCGAGGCCATCTAAAATGGCTTTTGAAGATAAATTATCAAGTCCTAAGTCCGCTAAAGAATCAGTGTTCGTTTGACAACCACTAAGAAGAATCACAGTCAAGACTGTAAAAGCAAGTAGTAGACGTTTCATCGTTATCGCCACATATGACCATGACGAGGATACGCGTAAGTATCTTCAAATTCAATTGCTTGGTCGTCGATAAAGTCCCATAAATCTTCCATTAGTTGATGTCTCATATCATAATCTGTTTCAAGGTCTTCAAGCGTCACTTCATAAACGGTTAATAATCGATCACGTTCAGCTAAAATGATGACCTGATCTGCTTCGCTAAACCGCTCTAAGAAATGATCAAAGTCATAGCCATCTTGATGACAATACGTGTTTTCGGTATCATCGTGTGACGCTGTATCTGCTTGGCTGATAAACTGTGTTGCGGTGTAGCCAACTAGCATACCGACAATTGCAATAAATGTAATTTTTAGAATGTTCATATTATTCCTCCAATGTTTGTTTTAATGTTTCGTATTCTTGTGTTGTAATGTCGCCATTTGCAAGGCGTTCATCAAGGATGTTTTTTGGGTTTTGTTGTCTTGGAAAAGAAATATCTTCTCTATAAAATAAGTAAATTAAGCCGATAATTAATAAAGGCCATAATAACATCATAATATCACATCACTTTCTGAGTAATTTTTTAATTTCATAATACTCGTCTATATTGATCTCACCTTTGGCTAAGCGTACTTCTAAAATGTCAGTTTTAGGCTTTTTCATGTCTTTTGTTATGACATAAAGTAACGCCCCAAACACCAACAATATGAATAAGAAGAATCCGCCAATCCATAAGATACTATACCCTTGATAGCCACCCATCATATATGGCATGTGCCCCCAAGAGAAAATCGGGTATTGATTTAGTAAGAGCGCTAGTAAAGCACCAATAACTAAAGCAATGAAAAAGAGAATAACTGTTTTAAGTTTCAAATCTATCACCTTCTTAACTATATACTACACAAGAAATGTAAAGCAATTATGAAGAAGGTATCGATATTGAAACAATAAAGTTATTCTCTTTGGTTTGGGCAGTGATTGTACCATCAACCGCAGTTACCAACAGTTTTGTCATATAAAGGCCTAACCCTTTTGTCGAAGAAGTTGCGGTTGAATAGCCTTTTTGAAACAATTTATTGAGATCTAGTTCCTCAAGATTATTTGGTTTTGATGTGATTGTTAACGTGATGTCATTGTTTTGTTGTAACAGGAGTTCAACAGAAGAATCATTTTTTGAATAATGATACACATTGTTCAACAAGTTTTCTAACACACGTGTATAGTCTTCTTTGTTCCATTTTACTGTGACATCCATTAATGTATGGTTAATCGTAATCCCTTTGGTGTTTAAAATATTCAGGTATGGTTTAATAATTTTTAAGGTTTCTGTTTTTAAGTTAATTAGATACCGTTGATTGTTATAATTTTCGGTTAATAAATCATCCACCAGTTGATTAATCTTTTTAGCCGAATTTAACGCGGCTTGCTGATCGTCTTTTGTTAATGGTTTTTGTTGTTTTACATGAGACAGAAATGTATAAAGGACAGTCAGAGGTGTTTTAATATTGTGGGCAAGTCCTTTAACATTGATATTGCGTTGTTCTTTTAAGAGATCGATATGTTCAAGGTCGGTCTTTAATGTGTCAAAGATATCAGCAAATTCATCATACCTAAAGGTATTGCTAGAAAGTGTTTTGTGATTGATGAAATGAACCAGTTTAACAACATCGTTTTCAATCGAGTCTTTGGCTTTTTTATTATAAAAGACAAGAATTCCAATTGCCAATAGATAGGTAACCAACAAAGCAATATTAACATATAAGAAGTTGTTTTCTGTTACAATCGTGGTCACACTGTCCGTATTGTCGATAAAGAGTGTGAACTCACCTTTGTCTGTCACAATTAAATACTGTTTGGTGTAACGATAACTGATGTTTGATGAGAAAAGCATTGTATCATTGTCATCTACCATTTCAATTTCAACGGCATGAATATGGGTGTAGTGTTCAACATACTCAAGCACAACATCAATATCATTTTCATTCATTAGATGAGTTGTCAATTCTAAGAATGCTTGGTTTTCTTCTTCAATTTTGGTTTCTAGATATGTTTGATTGATTAAGTATAAAAAGCCATTCATCACAGCAAAGATAACAGTAATAATCAATGTGATAATGATGATGTTTTTGCGGAAATGTTGATAGAGTGGTTTACGCATCTTTATCACCCACAAACTTATATCCTAACCCATAGACAGTTTTAATATAGGGTGTGTCACTATGGGCCTTAATCTTTTTACGGATGTTTTTGATATGAACATCAATCACACGATCAAAAACCTCATCTTGATAATCATGAATAATGTCGAGGAGTTGGTCCCGCGAGATGACTTGTTTAGGATGCATGATTAAATACTTAAGGAGCCGATATTCTACCGCAGTTAATGTGACATCTTGATTGTTGATTGTAAGTGTCATATCATTTTGTTTAAAAATCAGTTCACCTTGATGAAACGTCTGTGTTTTAGGTGTGTTTTTCTGAGAAAACAAATTGCGCAATTTGTAACTGATTTCTTCAGGAACAAACGGTTTATAAATATAATCGTTCGCACCAATTTTTAACCCGTTTAGTTTATCTGTTAAATCCGTCTTCGCAGAAATTACAATGATATGTATAGCGGATGTTTTTCTAACTTCAGCAATAAATTCTTCACCACTCATCACCGGTAACCGTAAATCAGTAATAATCACATCAAGCTGTTCTTCACGAAAGACCTGTAATGCATCAATCGCATTATAGGTTGGATAAACAGTATACCCTTGTTCTTCAAGGTGTGTTGTGACCAAATGATTAATCTCTTTATGGTCTTCACAAACCAGTATTGTTTTCATGATTATCACCAATTTCTTTATCGTTTCGTATGTAGAAAACACCCTCTTCAAGCAAATTTTCTAAAATATGGTAAGTGGGTGATGAATAGATACCATTTCTAGTACAGAAATACATACATTTTTCTAAAATATTGCGTTTTCTGCATTTTGCCTCTTCAAAACAGAAATGCTATACTATATTTAGGTAAATCATTGAAGGGAGTAAAATCAGAAAACTAAGTAATAGTAATTATTTTAGAGGATGGGACAACCTTGATAGCTCGATAAATTTGCGCGCGAAGTGCGCATTACCCGAGAAGCCCCCACTTCAAATCAATGATTAAGTGGTGGGAGCAGGTTCACAGGTTCATTGTATCAATCTATTGTCAATAACACTATCATAATACATTACAATTGTGAAGTGATTATGAACAAGAATAGACACCTAAACTAGGTGTCTATTCACTTATGTAATGATTAAGGCTGTCGTAATAATTGTGCATTAATGGCGACAATAACTGTGCTCATGCTCATTAATATTGCCCCGACTGCAGGACTTAGAATAATTCCCGCAAATGCTAGTACGCCCGCTGCGAGTGGGATAGCAAGGATATTATATCCAGCTGCCCACCATAGATTTTGTTTTAGTTTTCGGTACGTTTTCTTGGCTAGTGTAAGAACCGCAACAATGTCTAATGGGTCACTGTTAACCAAGATGATATCAGCGGACTCAATGGCAACATCAGTTCCTGCGCCAACAGCTATGCCTAAATCGGCTGAGACCAATGCCGGTGCATCGTTAATACCATCACCCGTCATTGCGACCATGCCATATTCTTTTTGAATTTCTTTTAGAATATTTGCTTTTTCATCAGGAAGGACTTCAGCATAAATATGTTCAATACCAAGTTCATCTCCAACCCAATCAGCAACTTTTTGGTTGTCACCAGTAACCATTATTGGAATGATGTCTAATGATTTCAGTTTGTCTATTGCTTTTTTAGCTGACTCACGAATAACATCAGTTAAGGCATAAAAGCCAATCACTGTTTCATCGTGAACCACAAATGATATCGTTTTACCTGTCGTTGCGACTTCTTTATAGGTGTCTGTTTCATAATCATATCCGAGTTCGTCTAAGTAATTCGGACTGATTACCATCACTGTTTTACCATCAAGGTCGCCTTTAATACCCTTTCCAGTCATTGATTCAAAAGAAGTGATTTCTTTTGTTTTAATGTCGCGTTCTTCAATAACTTTCATCAATCCTTTTGATAACGGATGACTTGATTGGGATTCTAAACTTCCAGCAAAGGTTAGTAAATCAGTTTCTGTAAAATCAGAAAAAGCGACAATATCAGTTACTTCAAACTTACCTTCGGTTAGGGTGCCTGTCTTGTCAAAGACAATAGCGTTAATCTTTCGTCCTTGTTCAAAGTGCGCCCGGTCTTTAATCAACAATCCACTCTTCGCAGCAATCGAAGTTGAACGTGCAACAACGAGTGGTGCCGCAAGACCTAATGCATGGGGACACGTGATAACCATAACTGTTACCGCACGTTCTAATGCATACCCAATGTCTCTTGTAATAATAGCCCATACAGTAAAGGTGATAATCCCTGCACTTAAGGCAATGTAGAACAAATATTTCGCAGCTTTATTTGCTAGGTCTTGTGTTCTAGAACGGCTGTTTTGGGCCTCTTCAACCATTTTGACGACTTGATTGAGATAACTATCGTCACCGAGTTTTAACACCCGTAATGTGATCGTACTTTCTTGATTAATCGACCCACCGATGACTTCGTCACCTTTTTCTTTAGGAACGGGAACAGATTCTCCAGTTAACATCGATTCATCA
>JAIPGE010000029.1 GCA_021736285.1 Candidatus Izemoplasma sp. | reverse complement strand
ATGTCACCGTACGATTTAACACGTGGGCGCATTACATACCGTCATAAGAAAAAATAGCGCTCCAGAGGAGGAATTATATTATGAAAGTAAGACCAAGTGTAAAAAAGATGTGCGATAAATGTAAAATAATCAAGCGTAAAGGTAAAGTTATGGTTATTTGCGAGAATCCAAAGCACAAACAGAGACAAGGATAAATAGGAGGTGCACGATAAATGGCACGTATAGCAGGTGTTGATATCCCACGTGATAAACGAATTGTAATTTCGTTAACTTACGTTTTTGGGATTGGAAAATCAACGGCACAAAAGATTTTAGAAGAAGCAAATGTTAACGAAAGTACTAGAACAAAAGATTTAACAGAAGATGAATTATCTCGTATTCGTACACAAGTAGAAACCGTTAAGGTTGAAGGTGACTTACGAAGAGAAGTTAATATGAATATTAAACGTCTAAAAGAAATTGGAAGTTATCGAGGAATACGTCATCGTAAAGGGCTACCAACACGCGGACAAAAAACAAGAAATAATGCACGTACACGTAAAGGTCCAAAACGTACGGTAGCGAATAAGAAAAAATAAGGAGGAAGTAAATAATGGCACGTAAGCAAGTTAAAAAAAGAGTTAAAAAGAAACGTCGTGTGAAAAAAAATATTCCTTCCGGAGTGGCACATATTCATTCGACTTTCAATAATACAATTATTACCATTACTGATCCTAATGGAAATGCAATTGCCTGGAGCAGTGCTGGTGCATTAGGATATAAAGGTAGTCGTAAATCAACGCCGTTTGCTGCACAATTAGCATCAGAAGCATGTGCAAAAGCAGCGATGGATCACGGTGTACAACGCGTAGAAGTATCAGTGAAAGGTCCAGGACCTGGACGTGAAGCAGCAATTCGTAGTTTACAAACTGCTGGATTGGATATTACTGCAATTAAAGATGTTACACCAATTCCACATAATGGGTGTCGTCCACCAAAACGGCCTCATAAATAAGCGTAGTAATCTAAAGGAGGGAATCTATTGAAAGATTTAAAATTCGAGAAACCAAATACATCGATCGAAGTACTTGATGACGACAATACCTATGGTAAATTTATCATTACACCCCTTGAACGTGGGTATGGTATTACACTAGGTAACTCAATGCGTCGTATTCTTTTATCTTCTTTACCAGGATCTGCGATCGTGAATGTTGAAATTGATGGTGTCGACCATGAATACTCAAGCATTGATGGCGTAGTTGAAGATGTGACAAACATTGTATTGAATTTAAAAGAAGTTGTACTGAATATTGATAGTGACGATCCAGATGTAGAAAAACGATTGGAAATCTATGTTGACGGACCTCAAGTAGTTACTGCAAAAGACATCATTTGCGATAATGAAGTAAAAATTATCAATGAAGATCAACATATCGCAACTGTTAGTTCTGGAAAATTCCGAATGGTAATGACCGCAAGACGCGGAATCGGATATGTCAGTGCTGATGAAAACAAACAGTTTATCAATCGAAGTATGATTGGTGTTATTCCAATTGATAGTATATACACACCAGTGACACGTGTTAATTATGATGTTAGCCCAGCTTCTAGTGGTGACGCTTCACATGATAAATTAATGCTTGAAATCTGGACGAATGGTGCTGTAACACCACAGGAATCAATTGCCACTGCTTCAAAAATGATGATTGATCACTTGAATGTTATGGTTGAATTAAGTCAAAAAATAAAAGAAGAAGAGTTTATGGTTGAACGTGAAGACGAACAAAACTCTCAAATCTTAGAAATGCAAATTGAAGATTTAGATTTATCAGTACGGTCATACAATTGTCTAAAACGCGCTGGTATCAATACCGTTGAAGAGTTAACTGAGAAAACGGAAGAAGATATGATGAAAGTACGTAACTTAGGTAAGAAATCACTCAAAGAAGTGAAGACCAAACTCGATGAATTAAGTCTCTCACTTGCAAGACATACATAGGAGGTATAATTCATGAGCGGATATCGAAAATTAAACCGTAGAAGTGATCAACGTAAAGCAATGCTTCGTGATTTAGTGACACAATTGATCATTCATGAACGGATCACAACAACTGCGACAAAAGCAAAAGAGTTAAAGCGTCTAGCGGATAAGATGGTAACTCTAGGTAAGAAAAACACCCTCGCATCTCGTCGTCAAGCAGGTCAAACTGTGAGAACACTTGCTGCCGGTGATAAAAACGCATTACAAAAATTATTCGATGATATTGCACCACGCTTTGCTGAACGCGATGGTGGATACACACGTATCTATAAAATGGGGCCACGACGTGGAGATTCAACAGAAATGGCCATCATTGAATTTGTTGAATAAAGGCTAACTTCGGTTAGCTTTTTTTTCGGTTTTTTTAATTGTTAATATGTGGTATAATATAAAAGGCTTTCTCATAATGAGAGTTCTTTTTTTCGCTTCTTGGGTTCAATTATTTTCATTTTTTCTTTGTGCTCAAAAATCATTAGTGCAAAGATTATAATTGTTTCGATATGTGAAATAGCACACTTTAACATCCCTGTTTCATGTTTTAAGTTAATTATTAAAGGATAATAGGACACGTTAAATTGGGAAGTAATGTAAAATAATTAAGGAGACAGTTATGACAAAAAAATATAAAATTGCACTATTGATTATTGCGAACAGTATTGTCTTATTAACGAAACTTTTTGTCGGTAACGGCTTTGGCTATTACACCAATTATAACTTGCTGAGTCTCCCGTTTATATTATTGTTTGTAGTAGTCATAACCTCTTCAGTATTTTATGTATTAGTCCTAGCGGATTATGGAAAATATCGCATATTAAAAAGAACCATTCCGGCTTTATGGGCGGTAATGATTCTTAATCAATTGGTCTTTACACAGCGTTCATGGATCATTCTTATTGCCTTTATAATCGCGTTAGTCGTGTTTATTTATTTAGGGATCTATACCGCAACCCATTATAACAATCGATATATGTTAAAGCCACTGGTGACACTTGCCTTTTTTGTGTTTCTAAACAACATTGGATTCCATCTTTTTTATACGTGGCCACTCCAAGTTTTAATGGCAGAATATTTTGTTTTTTATCGCGTTATAATTTTAATCATTATTTATGTTACACAGGTAATTTCATATATTAAGATTGCCCATATGGACATCGCCAATAATAGTCGAAAAACGATTGAATATAATCAATGATTATATTCTTTTTTTTGGCATAAAATGTTCAAAAACCGCGTTGTCATAATGCATTTTAACAAAGGCCAAATCAGCTTCACTTCGTGCTGAAAATGACAAGATTGGCATGCCTTTATGCCGTAATTTATCAAGCTGTTTACGGGGTAAATCTTCGAACCGATAATTAATGAAATCGGGCTTTGTTAGACAATTGAATGCCATGTGCTTTAACAAAAAATATTTGATGCCTTTTTTGTTGGGAAATGTTTCAGAAATTTGTCCTCTAATGATTTGAGGTGCTTGTTTTTTGAATTGATACAGAACAAAGGGATCATAAGAATGTATCGCATAGGGAACTTCATAATTATCCATTAATTCTAAAAAAAGTGTCACAAGGCGTTTTGCAGATTTAACTGGTTTGAATTCAATTAAATAGGCGGTTGTTTGGGGGAGGGCATCAAGCACATTTTTTAAAAGGGGTATCGTTTCTTTTGTGTCTAAAAGCGTCATAGTTTTAAGTTCATTGTAATTATGTGCACAGACAATCATATCTTTTTGCGCTAAACGGTGTAGTGTTTCGTCATGAAACACAATTAATTGATCATCTTTAGTTAAGCGAACATCACATTCAATATCATAACCATGGTCTACCGCATTCAAAAAAGCTGCGATGGTATTTTCTGGTATATCGTCGTTATTATATAAGCCCCGGTGAGCAAAATAGTTTGTTTTAATCCACGTTAAATCTTTTGTCATAAATCTCCCCACTTTCATTGTTATTATAGCATAGTAATCATAATACTTTATACTTATTTTAAATATGTTATAATAAAGTGAGGAAAAAAGGAGGAATAATAATGGAACAGTATCATGAACCATATGACGTATTAGATGAAGAGACACGTGATTTAACCCGCGCATTCAAAAGTCTAATTGAGGAATTTGAAGCAGTTGATTGGTATAATCAACGCATGAACGCAACGAAAGATGACGCACTACATGACATTTTAAAACATAATCGAGATGAGGAATTAGAACATGCGGTTATGGCATTAGAGTATTTACGACGGAGAATACCAGAATTAAATGATGAATTAAAAGAAAACTTATTTAAAGAAGGACCAATTGGACATCACGATGACGAAGAAGATACGCCGGATAAAGAATTAGATGTCGGTTCAATGAAGAAGTAGGAGGTATGACACATGGATTTATTTAAACAAAATTTAGCACCGATTTCAGACCAAGCATGGGAAGAAATTAAAACCACTGCAAGCGATGTGATTAAAAATTATTTAACCGCACGTAAAGCATTGTTTGTCAATGGCCCACTCGGACTTGAAAAAGAAAGTATCTCAATGGGACGTTTAAATGTTGTAAAATCATCTGGCGATGTTGAAGCTGGGGTATATGATATTAAGCCGTTACTTGAAACACGAATTCATTTCAAGTTAGATCGCTGGGAATTAGATAATATTGATCGTGGCGCAAAAGATGCCGTGTTAGATCCGTTAGAAGATGCTGCAAAAGAAATGGCGCTTTTTGAAGAAAAAACTGTCTATTATGGTAGTAAAGATGCTAAAATTGATGGATTGGTTGATTTAGCTGAACACAAATTTGATTTAGAATTAACATCAGAGGCTATCTTTGATAGCATGTCGGAAGCTGTCTTGGCATTACAAGATGCATTTGCAGATGGACCGTACACATTAGTGGCGGGTAAAAAAGTTTACAAAGCATTACAAAAACCACATGGTGGCAGATTGTTAATTGATCTTGTTAAAACCTTAATTGGTGGCGATGTCATTTATTCTTCAGTATTAGAAGGCGCATTATTGTTGCCATATAACCACGAAGACCTTGAATTGATTATTGGACAAGATTATAAAGTAGGCTTCAAATCAGCAAATGAAAAAGAAGTAGAACTGTTCATCATGAATGCATTTACGACACGCATTTCTGATCCAGGAATCATCGCTTATTTTAAAGTTTAATCATAAATTTTCAAAAAGCAGCAACCTTAGTTGGGTTGCCGCTTTTTTTTAGGGAAGCGTAATGATTATACCGTATCTGCGTCTGTGTCTGTTGGTGATGTGTCTTCTTCAACCTCATCATATGGACATTGTCCATCGTATGAACGTTCGTCATTAAATTGACCATGACGGCCTTGTTGACGATTCATACCGCGATGTTGATTTTGAATAGCTGGTAATTCTAGACCAAGATCAGTGTAGAGTGTATCTAGCCGTGTATGAATGTCTTCTAAGGCAACACGAATCTCATCTTCGGTCATGTTTTGCCAATCATATTCAGCATTGATTTGATCAATTTCTGACGTTATTGCAAAGACTTGATCTTCAGTTAATGTATCCATAAATTGTTGTGGTGGATACGGGAATCCTGTTTCAGTTACGTTTTCAGCCAAACGTCTTCCTAATCGATTTTGAACAGTTGTGATGGCTTGCTTAGCATTTTCATTTACAACGGTACTAACCGTTTCATTTTGCATAGCGACTGCACCGCCACCAGTAAATAACATACTTCCAATTAATAATAATTTCATTGTGTTTCACTCCTTTGTTTTATATGATAATTCAATAGTACTATGGTTTACTTACAAAGTTGTGACAGTGTTGTGTGTAACTTGTGAAAGATGTGTAACGGGTTTACTAACTAAGGAAAACAGTTACATTGTCATAACAATTGCATTTTGTATTGATCGGCGTAAAATAAATGATGGTTCAATGAAAGGAGGCTTTAACAATGGATGAATTTGCAAGATTATCAATTGAAGCATTTACAAGCGCAATAGAAGATATTAAAGAAACCATCAAAGCAATTGTTAAACGTAACAAGTAATGTGTTTTAAAGAAAAATAACTGTCTTATCAATTAACGATAAGACAGTTATTTTAATTATATAGTGATATTTTTTTTCGGATAATAGTAATAACTAAAAGATAATGTTGTAACACTAAGGAATAAAGTAATGATTAGATAAGATAACCGGAAGTTACCCTCTACCATTTGGCTAGCACTAAAGTATTGAAACGGTGTTAAATAGGGTAGGAAATAAGGATTATCTATATAACCAATTAACATGTTTAACATAAACGTAACGATAATTAATACCAAGAAAGAGCCATTTAACACCTTTTGTCTTTTTAGGATGACACTAATTCCAAAGGCAAAGAGTAAAAAGATAAGTTGTGTCATTAAAACACCTAACGCCATATGAGAAACAAATAAAACAAATGATGATGACGTGTCAAAACGATAAAAGATAATGAAAATCGCTAGGTGAAGCAATAGATTTAAAACAAAAGTAAGTGTCACAGCAGCGCTTATTTTAGCGGTAATGATTGTTGTCCGTTTGACTGGCATAGTGAGTAAAAACTCACTTGTTTTTTTATGTTCTTCTTTTGATAAAATATTAAGTCCAAGTAACCCGCTATAGATCGATAGCGGTAAGTAGGTATAAATACTAAAGATAGCTAAGAAGCCAATAGCCGTTGTGAAATCTACGTTATCCATACCAAGTGCTTGAAAGAAAGGGTCAAAGGCATCCATCGCTTGCCGAATTTCTTCATCACCTTGGTACACTTCGAATTCAACGCTTGCGACGATCATAATGACCAATAGAACACTAAACCAAATGAGTAACGATTTTAGATGTTTTCTAAGTTCAAAAAGATAGATTGTCATTGGTGGCCTCCTTATATCGTATGAATGTTTCGGCTTAAATACAGTTTATAGGAAAGAAATAATGTGCCTATAATCCAAATCAAGTTCAAGATAAATAATTGTAAAGATAAGCCTTCAACCAAAACAATATTTGGATCAAAGTAACCAAAAGGAGTTAAATAAGTGGTTAGTTCAATCGACAACATGTCACCAAATCCAGATAAGATAAAAAGACCAAACCCAAGGGCTAAGGCATAAGTAATAACATTATCAAATTTGGGAATGAGTAAGCTGACACATAACCCCAACGAGACAAAGAAAAGTTGAAAGAAAATAAGACTACTCGTAAAAATTAGTAATGTTTGATAGTCTACAGTTTGTGATGATCGAAAGATTGTTACAGTTATGATTGATGCCACATTAATTACAATATAAATAATAACGATATGGATGACCACAGCCAACACTTTTTGAACGAATATTTGTTGTCTAGAAATCGGTCTTGTCATTAAAAAATCAGCTGTAAGTTCACGTTCTTCAACACTTAATATACTTAAGCCCAGATAAGCACCATGCACCGCAATAGCGCCCATAATAAAACCAATTGTCATGGCATAATATCCTAAAATAGAGTTAAATGTTAGGGCACTACTTAAACCAAAGAAATGTAAAAATTCTTCAGGGAAATTTTGCATGATGGTTTCCATCGCAGTTGGATCTGCTGCCATGGTTGGAAAAAAAGCCATATATAATAACAGGGCAGAAAAAATACCAATACTCCAAAACACTGTCGATAACCAAAGTTTTTTCACTTCAAAACGAAACACAGTCATCGCATCACCTACTCATAATAATGCATAAAGATTTCTTCTAAACTAGGATTTTCAATTAACACATCGTCTAGTTTTATCTTTTGCAGTTCTAAAAGTAATTGTTTGATACTACCGTTGTATAAAAAAGTAACGGTGTGATCGATTGTTTCCCAGTTGGTGATTCCTTTTAAAGATAATTGTTTAGTCGGTAAATCTGTACCGACTAAGGTAATTTTCTTATACGTTTCTTTTTTTAATTCTTTAATGTTTTGGATATCAATGATTACACCGTCTTTAATGATGGCAACGCGGTCACACAATGCTTGCACTTCACTTAAAATATGAGAAGAAAACAAGACGGTTGCGCCGTTGTCATTTTCTCTTTTTATTAAGTTAAAGAATTTTTGTTGCATCAACGGATCAAGGCCACTCGTTGGTTCATCTAAAATTATTAGCTTGGGGTGATGTAAAAGACCTTGAACAATCCCCACTTTCTTTTTATTACCATAACTTAAATCACTAATTTTACGTGTTAAATCTAATTCCATTAATTCAGATAACTCTTGAATCCGATCTTCAAAGTTGCCATGATAAAATGAAGCAGCATAATGTAATAGTTGCTTGACAGTCATATTGTCATAATAAAATACTTCACTTGGCAGATAGCCAATATCATGTCTTAATTCGGGACCGAATTTAATGGCATCTTTACCAAAAATATTAACAGACCCACTAGTTGGATATAAAAGCCCTAGCATAGTTCTTAAGGTAGTGCTTTTACCCGCACCATTTGGACCAATAAATCCAAATATTTCACCTTGTTTAACTGTGAAATTGATGTCCTTACATCCGCAAACATCACCATAATATTTAGTTAACTTAGAGAACTCAATAATGTTTTCCATAATAGCCTCCTTATTGGTATTATAGCATACTTAAATTTTAAAAAAAGAACTATCGTGTCACGAACTATTCGTTTCTCTTGAGACTTATGGTATAATGAACTGAGAATATACAAAAAATGTGAGGTGGTTTATATGAATAATATTACTGGAGGTGGGATTATGAGTATTATGATTGTTGGATTAATTGGTCTTGTTATATTTGTAGGCCTTATAATTATTATTGTCGCAGCATTAGATAAAAAAGATAAAGAGTAATTTAAATTAACAAGAATAGAGGTCTTTTTAATGAAGAAAACAATATACGATATTGCGAAAGAACTAGGTGTGGCACCGAGTACTGTGTCTAAGGCGTTAAATAACAGTGGTGGTATTAGTGAAAGAATGCGTAAACGTGTTGTAGATTATGCCAATAAAGTACGCTATTTCCCCAACAGTAATGCTGCTAAATTGAAAACGAAAAAGTCATTCACAATTGGAATTATATATTCTGAAAACTTAGGAATTGGTCTTGAACACAACCTTTTTTCAAGTATATTACAATCTTTTAAAGCTTATGTCGAAGAAAACGGTTATGAAATATCCTTTGTTGTCACTAACTTAGGTAATCGTAAAATCAGTTATTTAGAATATTGTATGCAAAAAAATATCGACGGTGTATTTATTGTGACAAGCGTTGCAACTAACCCCGATTTACAGGAATTAATTGAATCCAACATCGCTTGTGTTACTACTGATATCTATCATGAAAATCTATACACCATAATGAGCGATAATACTATGGGTGCAAAATTAGCAGTTCAATATTTGTATGATTTAGGGCATCGTCAAATTGCACATATTAGAGGAAGCAAACATTCAACAGCAGCCAATGAACGTTATGATGGATACAGACAAATGATGGAGGAACTTAATCTTAATATGGATGAAAAATTAATCATTACATCAGATTATTATTCAGTAGATTATGGATATAAGGCCGGGAAGAAATTTTTAAGTTATGATACGATACCAAGCGCTGTCTTCTGTGTCAGTGATCAAGTCGCTGTAGGATTTATTAAAGCGCTAAAAGAAAACGATGTTTGTGTACCAGAAGATGTTAGTGTTATTGGATTTGATGATTTAGAGTTTGTTAAATATCTTCATCCGAGTTTAACAACCATTCGCCAAGACACGCACTTACTTGGTATTGAAGCAGCAAAGAAATTATTGAGTTTGATAAATCAGAAAAAGCGTAATATAACAGGCGATAAGAAAGTTCCAGTAGAATTAATTGTAAGAAATTCAACAACAGTTAAACAAGACAGTTAAGCGAACTGTCTTTTTTTTCTTTTAAATAGCAACTATAAAAGCCTTTACAGAAACCGGTTTTTATATTATAATTACTTTGAAATAATAGAAGTTAATATACTTAGAATGGAGTCATATATATGGGCGTAAAGTTAACAGTAAATCCAGAAGGATCATTTAAAATCGATAATATTGATGAATTGAGTTATACATATTTTCCACTGTGTAATGAGCATGGATTAAAAGCATCGATTACCCCGTCTTTGAATGGCAGTTTAAATATTGATCAAAACACATTTTTCTTGTTACCAACCAGCAACGAGGATTCACATAATTCATTGATGAATCGTAATGTATATCTTAATGTAAATGATGCGTTTATATGGAGTATAACGGGAAATACACCGCATCAAATGATACATCAGGATCAGGTAAAACTTGAAGGGGATTTTTTAATTCATAAAATAACAAGACAGAACGAACTGTTTGAATCAAGTATTGAAAGTTTTATATCTTCTAAAGATAATATTGAGTATCATAAATTTAGAGTTACCAATAATAATAACCAATCATTAACAATAAAACCAGTACTGAATGTGCCAATGTACAATAGAAGTGCTGATAATATTCGAGATCATCGACACGTATCGTCTCTGTTTAATCGGGCAACATTACATCCTACAGGTATGACTAATCAACCAACATTTTTATTTGATGAAGAAGGTCATCACAAAGCAGATCATCGGTATGATATTCAGTTTTTTACAACGAGCACATCAGTTAAAAATTATTGGCCAATACTTGAAGAATTCATCGGGGAAGGATACAACCTATTGTCTCCTAATGTTGTGACGAATAATAATGTAAGTTCTTATAAATCAGACGACACAGTTACTGGATATGAACTAACTGGTGGATTTGAATTTGAACCAATCACACTTAAAAAGAATGATACATTTGAACTCATATTTGCTCTAGGAATTAACAGTCAGTTAAATCAAAAACCATTGTCACAAGAAGTATATGATGAACATAAAGCAGCAACCTTAGAGTATTGGCAAGAATTACTTCAGCAGTTAACTTGTGACATGAAAGATAATAACTATACAGCATGGTTAAAGTGGGTGACAATTCAGCCTACATTACGACGTCTATATGGTAATTCATTTTTACCACATCATGATTATGGCAAAGGTGGTCGTGGATGGCGTGATTTATGGCAAGATCAGTTAAGTTTAATTTTAATGGACTCAACGACAGTAAGAGAAGCACTAATCAATAATTTTAAAGGTGTTCGGATTG
>JAIPGE010000028.1 GCA_021736285.1 Candidatus Izemoplasma sp. | reverse complement strand
CTCATTATTAATGACTTTTAATATTTCACAAGTTGATGAAATATCAATATTTTTTGTGTTTTCATTTCGATTTTCTGTAGTAATTTTACTTAATTCAACCACAATATCACCTCATTCAAAATTTCTTTTTGCCAAATAAAACGCACCAATAATTGGTTCAACTTTAGATTCATCTAAATCGAAGTCAATATTATTTTGTTCTAATTCATTAACAAACGTTTCTTTAACTAATGGCGCATTTTGTAAAAATCCGCCCCGAATACCAATTGTTACTTTTTGACATGTATCTAACTTTTTATATGCCAATATTGTTTGTCTTGCAAGGTGCTTTCCTTCAAAGACAAACAACCTTTTTGCTTCATCATTTCCTTGAATTGCATATTTTGATATAAACAATGATAATTTAGCAATTTCACTTTTTTTATTATTATAGACAAATCGTTTTATCTTAACATAATTTGTAATATCTAAATGTTTCAATATTTCTTTTGATAACTCAGAAATTTTTTGGTTGTTTTCATATTGACCAATAATTTTTCTTAAGGCCGTAATTGCGAGATGATACCCAGAGCCTTCATCTCCAAGGATATGTCCAAAGCCACCGATTATATTTGTGCCTGTTTCATCATTCAACATCACAGCACTACCCGTACCACCCAATACCATTATGACACAATTATCAGTGTCTTTCTTTATCGAATATAATGCAATTTCAGCATCGGATACAATAATTACTTTTGTATGATATTTATGTTCTAAGTTACGAATGTATTGTGCTTTATTAGATAATTTAGAAACCCCTGCGACACCCATAACAATGCCCAATATGTTGGATGTATCAACATCTTTGATTAAATCATCTATTGTTTTTTTGAGATTTAATTGTGTTGCCAATTCATCAACACTGAAATTAGCAAACCCATGTATGACACGTTTTTCTTCAATTCCATCTAATGTATATAATACACCTAATGTTTTTGTGCCACCACCGTCTATGGCTATGATATAGTTACTCATAATTGAACGGGACATCTCCCTTCTGGATTGAGTTCTTCTTTTAGGTAGTCTATTGCAGCTTTTATTGAATTCGGTGTAAATTCATAAAAGGCAACAACTTGTTTTAACTCTTTTACAAAGACCGTATCATATGGGTTTCTCATCATAAGAACATATAGATTGTTTTGTGCTTGCAATGTCTTTAATA
Source organism: Candidatus Izemoplasma sp. (assembly GCA_021736285.1). Taxonomy (GTDB): domain Bacteria; phylum Bacillota_I; class Bacilli_A; order Izemoplasmatales; family Izemoplasmataceae; genus JAIPGF01. Next base: position 10,068 of record JAIPGE010000028.1, on the reverse strand, counting down.
ATGATTGTTGATGTTTATAGATATTGGCATTGTATGAACAAAATACAATTTGATCATAATTATCTTGTATAACTAAAATTTCCTCAATTTCTTTTTGATCTAATTGAACACTAACTTCCTTCGTATGAAATGCTGGTAATGCTTTTTTAGCTGCAGCGATTAAACTGTAGTTACCATCATTTTCATCAGCAATGGTTGTTGATAGTGGATGACTTGCAATTAGAAGTGTCAAACCTTTTTGTTTAAAGGGACTTCCCTTGATTTGTGTAACAGCTTGACGAACAACATCATAACTGTATTGTTTATGTTGATCATTGACAACGTCCTGCTTAATATGTTCATAAGATGGCATCTCAAATCGTGCAAACATTGCTTTATATTTCAGCACGTTATTCACACGTTTATTAATTACATCAATTGAAATCATATTATCTTTAACGGCTTTAGTCACAGCTTGAATGGCTTCTATTTGGAGTGATTCACTGTGTGATACACAAACCAAATCAGCTCCTGCTTCAATTGCCATGAGGGCACCTCTAGGTGTTGTATACGTATGTTGTATTGCCTTCATTTGCATACAATCTGTAATAATTAGCCCTTTAAACCCCAGTTGATTACGTAATAAACCAGTTAAACAATTTTTTGATAATGTACATGGTTTATTGTTTTCAGTGAATGCTGGAAAATTTATATGAGACGTCATAATTGCATGAATACATTCATCAATTACTTTCTGAAACGGTTTTAGTTCAACATCAAACAAAGCATCTTTATTCTTATCAATGACAGGTAGTGCTAAATGTGAATCTACTTGTGTGTCTCCATGTCCTGGAAAATGTTTTCCAGTTGCAATGATATGCTTTTGAAGACCTTTTACAAACATGGAACCAAAAGCACTTACCTTAGATGGATCATCACTGTAACTTCGAACACCTATGACTGGATTGTATGGATTGTTATTGACATCTAGATCAGGTGCTAAATTCATATTAATACCTAGTTGCTTTAATTCTTTACCCATAAAATCACCAAGGACGTATGCATGTTTAGGTTCATTCGTTGCTCCAATAGTCATCGCCCCAGGAAAAAATGTAGCACCATTTTTAATTCGTGAAACCATCCCACCCTCTTGATCAATGGTAATGAAAAGTGGAATCCCAATTTCTTCTTGTGCGAGTTTTTGTAAGTTTTGATTTAATTGATGGAGTTGTTTAGGTGTTTTTACATTTCGTGCAAACAAAATAATGTTACCCGCTTTATAATGCTTAATTAAATTAATTGCGTGATCATTGATGTCAAGTGCATCAAACCCAAAAACAAACAACTGTCCTATTTTTTCTTCAAGCCTCAATTGATTAATTTGCTTTATACTCATCAAAGTGATACCTCCTTTTCAAGTCTTTAAATACTTGGGTATCTTTATCTATTTGGTTTAACTGTTCATCAATTGAAAATGTATGATGACGAACATAATTGTTTCCTGTTAGTAAATCGACAAATGGATGCATACCTTCTTTAAATGGTTTGATAAAAGCGAATTCCGGATGGTGATTACGAATTAAATCAAGTATGATATATCCAAGCTTTACCGGTTTGAAAACCGATTTATCAGTGACTATACATTCAATCCCTTTACACAACTTACCTTGATGCTTAGAAAAGGTTGGTGTGAAGTAAAGTGTTCGGAATGCCACCCCACGAATCTGTTTTTGATTAAGGGTGTTTTTTAGCCACACATGATCTAAGTAAGGACTTCCTATAATTTGAAATGGTTTGGTTGTTCCACGTCCTTCTGAAAGATTAGTTCCTTCAAAAATACAGTTACTGAGATACAAGTATGTACTTTCTATACTCGGTAGGTTAGGAGATGGAAATATCCACTTTAATCCTGTATCAAAATAATCCATGGTTCGTTGATAGCCTTCCATTTTAACAATCGTTAAATCACATTGAATATTAAATTCTTCGTTAAAGAGCGTTGCAAGTTCACCAATTGTCAATCCATATCGCTGTACAATAGGATAATATCCAACAAATGATTGGAATTTTGTATTTAAGATGTTTCCTTCTACCTCATTGGCATTTACTGGATTGGGACGGTCAAAGACAACCATTTTTTTCTCATTTTCATGACATGCGATCATCGCATAAGCCATGGTATATAAGTAAGTATAAAAGCGTGCCCCGACATCTTGGATATCAAAAGCAAGAATATCGATAGTATCCATCATTTTTGATGTTGGTTTTTTGTTTTTACCATAAAGTGAATACACTGTACATCCTGTCAATAAATCAGTATAATCATCTAATTGAATGCCTGCTTGAAGTTCTCCTCGAATTCCATGTTCTGGTGAAAAAAGACTAACTAAGTTCGTTTTTTCATATAGGATATCAATCGTTGATATCAAGTCCCGATTGACACCTGTTGGATTGGTTATTAATCCAACACGTTTCTTATTAAATATATCTATCACTGAATCAATCCGATCGATACCAACTTTAACCATTTTTTTCTCCTAACTGTTCTAAGTAAATAACGGCCTGTTTACTCAATAAAGCGAATAATGTCATGGGTATGCTGATTCCCATAAATACAAAGACCACAATCGTTTGTGGCAATAACAATAAGAAGAAGGGAATGCCGTTGATAATGATTGCCAAAAGTGTAATAAAATAGAATTTTCCTGCTAGATAAAATGACATTTTAACGATGCTTTTCATCTGTAAGTCAGGTCTTACACTCATTACAACCAAACTAAACAATATGATTGCATAAGTCATAGCCAGTAAAGTTAATGTGACATAATATCCCAATATATTTATAATATTTTGATTTGTTTCTAGTACTTGTGTGTAATATCTAATATTGGTGTAAGCTAAAACAAAAATAATGATTATAATAATTTGAAAAACAATTTTTTTACCTATTGATTGTTTGAAATATCCAATGTATCCCCTAAACAATTTTACTTGTTTCCCCCTAATGTAATCACTTAACATATTATATCCAGCTGAAACTGCAGGATAAATAGTGACAACTGCAAGACTAAAAAAGACGATCATAATGTTGATCATAATTAATCGTATAATCCAGTCGGCAACAATATTTATTTTTGAATTTACAAGTTTTTCAAACATATCAATCTCTCCTATCCAACAATACCAGTTCGTTCAATTGATTCAACAAATTGACGTTGGACAAATAGATACATAATAAGCAGTGGCAACATCATAAGTAGTGCTGCTACATTGCTTATTAGTGCTAAAAACAGTGGGTTTTCCCATACATTTTGACCAATCAAATCAAGACCACCAGTATAAAACAGTGTTGCATACATCCGCTCAGCAGCATTAATTAATTGCATTGTCAATAATGGAAATTTTTCAGTGCTCACATCAAATATCTGAACATAATACGCATCGTTCCATTGCCATACAAACGCAAACAGTGCGACTGTTACGATTGCGCCACGTGCGTTTGGTAACATGACACTCCAAAAAGTTCTAAATACACCTGCCCCATCAATTTGGGCAGATTCTTCCAATTCTTTTGGTAAGCCTCTAAAAAATTGTCTAAATATATAGATGAATATACCACTTCGAATTCCCATCCCTAAACCACTCATTATATATATACTGACTTCTTTACCAATCAGTCCCAAATCTCTAAAATATAAATATTGAGCTAATGAGAGGGCTTGAGGAGGTGTGATAATCGTGATAATAACACCTAAGAATAAAATGTTACTTCCTCTAAATTTCAATCTACTAAATGCATAACCTGCAAGCGCAGTTGAAAATAATTGTAACATCATTGATATGAGACTCATCTTGAATGTATTAATCACAGCACGGCCATAATCTAATACAGTTGCTGCAATTTTAATATTCATCAAAGACCATGTTTCAGGAATCCAAATAACAGCCGGATTGTTGATATCTTCTGGTGCTCGAAGTGCCATCGATAACTGTTGAATTGTTGGAAATAGAATAACAAAACAAAGTCCAAATAACAATGTAGTTCGGAGTATTTTAACAAACAAATCAGATACTCGTCTCTTCAGTACTAGTTGTGTTCGTGGTGCACGATATTTTTCCATTAAATCTTTATAAAAGTTCTTCACTCGATATAATCCTTTTTTAATTTTCATAGTGAGAACCCCCTATTTTTAAGCCTTTCGCAACAATAGCCAATATAAGTAGTATAGTAATAATGGTACTCACATAAATCCAACCCATTGCAGCACTTTCACCCCAATGTTCAGGATTGTTCAATTCATCAGAAATAATTCGACTTACAGATGAAGTCAAGAAAGTATCAACAAGTGCGTAGACAGTTACAGTTATAATATGGGGGCTAACATTAGGTAAGGTAATTAACCAAAAGTTTTCATAAGGTGTTGCACCCTCAATTCTTGCTGCTTCGTAAAGATGTTTGGGTACACTTTGAATACTTGCTAAAAAGAGTAAGATAGGAACACCTGCCAGTGACAATATTGCATAAATTCGATCAATCAGTCCCACAATAAATGCAATTAGCCAAGGCATCATACCCGTTTGAATTAAATAATACTCTAAATCAAAAATCTGATCAATACCTTGTTCTTCTAAAATCTGTGCTACTGCTTCGCCACCGCCTAAAGCTGATGAAACAGCAGCGCTATTCAAAATGACGGGGATAAAAAAGATAGCTCTAACTAAGGCACGTCCCTTAAATTCCATATTCAGCATGACAGCTATAAATAAACTAAAAATTAATAATACAGGAATATTGATTAATGCGTCTCCCGTTGTTTGAATTAACTCAACTTTAAAACTTGATGTCGCTGTGACGTGTTCATTAAATGCATAAAGATAATTTTGAATTCCCACAAATGTAGACATAATACCCTCTGGTGTTGGTACTAACTCATAGAAACTATATCGTAAAGAACGATAAAGCGGGACCAAAAACAAGGTCAAAAATCCAATAATCCAAGGCGCTAGAAAAATACCTGCCCACAGAATCTTTTGTCGTTTATAACTTCTCATATTTGTTATTTTTTGAGGTGATTTCTGTTGTTCAATATGTTCTGTCATCTAATCCACCTCCACAACAAGATAATCCATCGCATCAATAGGTAATCCATCGACATTGACTTGACTAAGATTATAATTAACGATAATCGTCAAGCCATGAGAATAGGTTACTTGATAGACATTGTTTTGTAACTGTTCGTGGTTCACCAAGTAGCCATTATGAATACCCAGTGCATCTAGAATCGCGATCTGTTCAGTCATATGATCAATCCAATTTACATATTCTGTTGAGATATATTGATTATATTCTGTGTTTTTTAATTCTTTAGAATCTTCATATGATAAGGTATATTTTATGTTTGATCCCGTTTCAATAGCTTTAAGGAAGTTGTGTTTTATTGATCTTTCATACGACATATTTAGACTTTCTGTTGTGTAATCTACTTTGCCACTTAAAACCAGTTGTAAGAGTGGTATAGGATAATCAAATATTGCATACGATGTTGTTTGTAGAGGTAAATCAACAATGAATTCAGAAGCAGGTATTGCATAGCCAAGTGGATTGGAGATGGTCATCTTACGATCAAGACTCATCAACAATTCTTGTTGAATCTTAAGTGCATCTTGTCGATAAATAAGATAATCCCCATAACTTCCTCCAAGACGTTGACCTAGATATCTAAAAGACAATGATTCGTGATTATACTCATTTAGAAACCGATTAATAATAGGATTAAAATAATAAGGATTTATGATATAATCATCTTCAAAAAACGTAAACGGTGTTTCACTATATGGTAATTTCGATGGTAAATGATAATTAAATAATAGTGAATGAGATCCATCAATTCGACTAGATGTATACCGAAAGCGATCAAACATCTTATGATAATCACTTGTTGTCATGACATTTACAGTAGGATAAAAAGCGATGCCTTGAGCTTTTGTATATTCAAGAAATTGCTTGTACCCTCTCATCCCGCCAACCTCACGCTCAACATTAAACCGATCACTTGTATTGGTTGATAAGCCCCCGTTCATCATGCCTAAATACATGACATTCATATTATTAATATTGTCTTCTTTTAGTAATTTAATAATTGTTTCAGCTTGATCAAAAGTTGTCAATGCCTCATTAGCGTAATAAGGTATACCAAATACAAATGACTTTTTATCGTAGGCACCAATGAACTCAGTTGTTAAAATTGTTTCATTGCTTGTATCAATCATTGAAAATCCAAATTCTTCTTCTAAATAGATTTGATAAACATTTGCAACACCAACATAATTGGCCTCACTATCATTTAAAAATGTATACTCAACTGTAAAATCTGAATTGACTGGTTCCTCTGTCCAAAGATCTAACCCATATGAATTAAATCCCGAGCCAAGTGTAATATACTCATTTTCTCTAAAGTTAAATGATGGATAAATTTTATTGTATGAATCCGTACGACCTGACACATCAGCATTTAATGTAGCCATTGCATCACCTTCGGTAATAATTGCTGCAAAACCACTATTTTTTTTAATCATCCCATACACAGGAATACTGATTTTTTGTTGTGTTTCTGGCATTTTATACCCAAGTAATCCAAAATCTTCTCCATACAAGCGTTTTGAATATGGCTGTTGATATTCTTTTCCATTATTAAAATTAATAATAGCGCCACTACCATCAGGTACGACCATATAACCACTTGTTGGGTTCCCATCTATTTGACTAACAGCAGTTCCAAAATATGGATATAAAGACACTGTCCCCAGTTTGACCTTGCTTGACTCATCAATTGAATCATGGATAATAGATGTTTTGATTCCGCTATCAGTTAGTAATACTTGAACGCCAACTTCAAAGCGAACTTTACTAAACACTTCGGTATACCCATATTCTGCATTTTCTCTAATTGCTTGCTCTCTTGTATACCCAAGTCCATCTTCACCATAAAACACATCGTATAAACGGGCTCGAACCAAGCGTGACATGTCTTCGTATTGCGTAATCTCATAAAGACCTAAATCTTGATCATAGCCAGAATACGCGATGGCCTCAATTAAATCTCGATCTTCCAAGGTTTCTAGTACTTCCGGTTTCAAATATTTAGGAAAATATAGATAATCTATATCAACGTCTTCAATTGTATATAAAATTTGAAATCCATTCTCAATATACTTAATTTGATATGTCCGTAGCCCTGCATCATACAGCACACTGGCAGGGTGGTTAATACTATAATCATAGTTGTTCAAAGATGTTAGACTGCCAGTTTTGTTAAAATATGAAAGGATCAATGTTGCTTTTTGGCGTTTAATAGCGGCTTGCGTTATTGTTTTAGTTGGATCACTAATCCACGGATCATCAGTTTGCGGATTAGAAAGCCAAACAGTTCCACTTCCTTTATCAACAACTGAAAAGTGAGAGGTCGTTTCATCTAGATAAAGTGTAAATTCAGCATTCGAAGCAACTTCTTTATTAGTATTATTTAACGTCTCCGCTTCAACAAAACCATTTTGATCAAATTCAATCAAATTAGATTCTATAGCATCTGAAGGTGTCATATTAAAGGTAACGGTGTAGACAACAAACAACAAAATAACTAACAGCATTATAATATATCGTTTTTTCATAATTAATACCTCAAGTTAATTTCTTCGTAAATAGATGATATAAACGAAATTATTTGTTGAATTAAATCAAAGAATAATAATCCCACAAACATCATGACACTCATCGAAACAAACGTTGCAATAAAAGCCAATATTGTTTTAAATAAACCATATTGATGAATATTTAAAATACCCATAAATAGCATCCATGCTGCACAAAAGTAGGCAATAAACATCGACAGTTGATACAATGCCATTTCCTCTAATGTTAGAAAATTAGACAATACAACTGCAGGAAACCCAATAAATAATAATGGAAATAGGGAATATCCAGTGACCATAAAAATCTCTCTATAACTTCCTTTTCCTTCCATCAATGTTGTAACACTCCAATTTCCCACAGTAAACAAAAAGACAAGTAAAAAGACACTAAATATTTCTTGTAGACTGTTAAGCATGAGTGGGTTATTGTTATTGATTAAAAATCCTAAGTTTTGATAACTAAATATTTGGAAATATGCATAAATCAAAATAAACACAATCGCAACTCTAAATTTACCTTGGTTATAGCGTTTAAATTCTTCATATCCATCAAAGGGATGAAACAATATGTAACTAGGGAACCGAACATAATGTTGATAAAACATTTTCAGTTTAGTCTTCATACAATATCGACCCTCCTTTTTTATATGTACTGCGTATTTTAAGACCAATGAATGTACCACTAACAAATACAATACTTCCCATAATTATACCAAAATTGTCTTTCAATATTGCATTTCGATATTCTTTATATGCTTTTGAATAATAGTATTGATCATGTCCTAATTTAAAATATTCCATAGCTTCTTTAAATTTTTCTTGTCGTAACAACAATTTACCTATTCCATTATAAGCAATTTCATAATTGGAATTCATTTTAACAACCTTTTTCCATACTTGGGCAGCTTCTTCAAACATACCTTCATTATGATAATGAATTGCTTCATTAACATACGCACCAAATTCTGTTAAACGGTAAACAATTATTGTTTTCGTTTTACGGTCTAAAACAAGTAAGTCATCTTTAAAATAACCAATCGCAACCCCTTCAGAAAACTTATCAACTTGTTTTCCTTCATCGCCATCGATATAGAGCAAATTACCCTCGCTATCATAGGTAAATAAACGTGAACGTTTTTGATCTAGTACTGTATATATGCCATCTTTTGTAGACGCAATATCAACTAGTGTGCTCGGTCCTTCAATTACATAACTATTAGACCCTTCTATATATTGAACATCACCCATTGGCGGAAAATAACCATTACGCTTAATCACATCAACGCCTTTTGGATTAATTAACTGAATTGGATTTTCAGCATTATTTTCAGACACTTTCGACGTAGCATAAATAAAATTACGATCATCTATGGATGCATTGGTATATTCAGTAGGTAAAAATAATTGAAGTTGTGCCAATTGTTCTTCTGTCATTAAACTACGACTAAAAATTTCAAATGGGGTAAGTTTAATTGGATTAACACCAGTATACCGATTAAAACTGCCATCATAATTAATTTCTAATATTCCTTCATATACATTCTTTGCAATAACATACATACGATCTGTCACATCAACCGTTATCTTCTTAGGTTCAAAATAGATTTTATCTTCGTTGCCTTCTGTCGCAGATTCCCTAGGTGCTAAAAATGTATCATCTTCAATATAATCAAATATATCTATCACTTCAAAATCATGATTTAATTTAACAATGCGGTAATTCCCTGTGTCAGCGATAAAAATACCGCTATCAGTGACATCAACACCAGATGGTGTGTTAAGGGTTAAGGGATTTATTTGATTGATATCTTCAGCATCTAAATAAGACTGTGTAAAATTAAATGATGATTTTGCATCTTTCAATTGGAATGTTTCATCAATAACATATAGCATATGTGTGCCACTATCGACCATAAAAATATCATCTTGATAAACAACCAAATCTTCAGGGCTCGCCAAAGAGACTCCCAGTTGCTCAGCATCAACATATGTTGCAAATGTCATTCCGGGTGCACTGTGAATAACTTCACCCCAATAAGAATAATTATAACTGCTTGCAGCCATAAGTAATGGGGTAATCATTAATACGATTAGAAGTGTTAGTTTTTGTCTCATATGAATCACTCCTATTTCATTCCTGAATGGCTAAATGTTTCAACAATTCGTGACTGTGAAAGAATAAAGAATGTTACGGGAACAATCATCATAATGAATGAAACAGCTGCAATTGTTCCAGCCCGTTCAATAGTCCCTTGGGCAATTTGTCGCAACGCATAACTAAGTGGTTTTAATTCTTCACTAAAAATAAACGATCCACCATCTGTAATCCATAATCTTTGGAAAAGTAAAATACTCAAAGTTAACCTTGCTGGTTTTACAAGTGGCATTACACTCTGAAAG